>NZ_JBFTIZ010000033.1:0-56930 GCF_056395165.1 Pedobacter sp. 10L46_2 | reverse complement strand
GAACCTAAACAAGGTTGATCAGCTGATTTATAGATATTCATCTGGTAAGCCGGGTGGAAGTATGCAGTTAAGGTTAGATAAGCCTGGCGGGCCGGTAATTGCCTCATGGAAAGTTCCTGAAGGCCCCGGTTACCGAAATCTGGCTGTTGATTTTAAAGCTCAGACCGGTGTGCATGATGTTTACCTGACTTATACTAATCCAACAGCAACTAATAGGGACGAAGTTATTGTATACTTTGATTGGTTCCGTTTCTCACCACAGTTTCCTGGGAAGGGTAAGCCGGGATATGAAGAAAACAAAGCGACATTCTGGACGCTGTTGAATGCCAACGTACAAACGATACCTATTATGGTTGAAAATCCGTCGGACAGATCCCGCAAAACATTTGTGTTTAAGCGAGGAGCATGGATTACACCTGGAGCAGAAGTACATGCCGGCGTTCCTAAATCTTTAGCCTACGCCATGCCGGCTAATGCACCTCAAAACAGACAAGGGCTTGCCATGTGGCTTACGGATAAAAGGAACCCCTTGCTGTCAAGAACTATGGCCAACCGCTTGTGGGAGCAGCTGTTTGGGACAGGTATTGTAGAAACATTGGAGGATATGGGCACACAAGGAATGAACCCGACTCATAAAGAACTGCTGGATCATTTGTCGTGGCAACTCATGAATGATTACAAATGGAGTATGAAGCGGTTGATTAAGGAAATGGTGATGAGTGCAACATACAGACAAGATTCGAAAGTTACTGAGGATACGAAAAAGAAAGATCTGTTTAATAAGTATTATGCACGTGGATCGAGAATGAGACTGACTGCAGAGCAGATCAGAGATCAGCACCTTTCTGTGAGTGGAATATTAAGTGCTAAGATGTATGGTCCGGGTGTAATGCCTTGGCAGCCAAATGGTATTTGGAATTCGCCATACAATGGAGCTACCTGGAATAATGCTACAGGTGAAGACCAATTTAGAAGAGCAATTTATACTTATTGGAAAAGAAGCTCGCCATACCCATCTATGATTGCTTTTGATGGAGCGCAAAGAGTAGTTTGTAGTCCGCGGAGGATCAGAACCAATACACCTTTGCAGGCATTGGTTACACTTAACGACTCGGCATATATAGATATGGCTAAATATTTTGCTTTAAGAATGAAGAAGGAGGGTGGGAAAGAAATAAAAAGTCAAATTGCTAAAGGATATGAGTGGATGATGTATAAGCCTATATCAGGTGCTAAACTTAAGGTGTTAGATAACCTTTATCTAACGGCATTGAATGACTATAAAGTACACCCCGATAAAGCAAAGCAAATTCTTGGAGGCCAGCAAACGGATAAGTATCCGGAAACAGCCGCTCTGGTGGTTGTGGCAAATGCAATGTTGAATTTGGACGAAGCGGTAACAAAAAACTAATTGTAATGACAAGAGATGAATTGAACGCACATCGCCTGGTAAAAGAAGCTCAGGAAACTGAACTCAGGGCTTTTACACGCAGGCATTTCCTTAAAGAAAGTGCAATGGGACTTGGTGCCGTGGCTATGGGAGCCTTGTTGGGCAGCTGTGGTTTGGGAGGTAAAACCAATAATGATATTTTGTATGATCCGGTGCATCCTTTGTTACCAAAGGCACCACCTTTTTTAGGTAAGGCTAAGAGTGTAATTTACCTGCATATGGCAGGTGCACCTTCTCAGCTGGAATTATTTGACTATAAACCGGAGCTGATGAAGATGGACGGACAGGATTGTCCGCAATCTTTGCTGGCAGGTAAGAAGTTCGCTTTTATTACCGGAGTGCCTAAAATGCTTGGCCCGCAGGCAAAGTTTGCACAGCATGGCCAAAGCCGGGCATGGGTTAGCGATAACCTTCCGCATTTTTCTACAATGGTAGATGACGTTAGTTTTTTAAAGGCAGTTTCGACAGATCAGTTTAACCATGCGCCCGCGCAGTTGTTAATCCATACAGGGAGCCCTCGTTTAGGCAGGCCAAGTATGGGCAGCTGGGCTACTTACGGATTGGGTACCGAAAATCAGAACCTTCCGGGCTTTGTGGTACTTACCAGTGGCGGAAGTTTTCCTGATGCCGGTAAGAGCATATGGGGCAGTGGATTCCTGCCTTCTGTATATCAGGGGGTACAATGCAGAAGTGAGGGAGACCCGGTATTATTTATCAAAGACCCTCATGGAATGAGCCGTGATTTGCGCAAGGCTTCTATAGATGCGATTAATGCATCTAACGAACAAGAGTATGCGGCTTACAATGATCCTGAGATATTATCGCGTATATCGCAATATGAGATGGCTTACCGGATGCAGATTTCTGCACCAGAGGTGATGAATATTAATGATGAGCCTGAATACATACATGAAATGTATGGAACACAACCAGGCAAATCTTGCTTTGCAAATAACGTTCTGCTTGCCCGTAAATTAGTTGAAAAAGGGGTAAGGTATGTACAGTTATTTGATTGGGGCTGGGATGCGCATGGTGATGGACCTAACAATTCCTTAAATATAGGACTGAAGAATAAATGCCGCAGTATTGATAAACCGATTACAGCATTACTTCTGGATTTGAAACAGCGTGGCTTACTTGAAGAAACCCTGGTTGTTTGGGGTGGTGAGTTTGGTCGTACGCCAATGATGGAGAACCGTAACGGGGTTCAGAACCCGTATAATGGAAGAGACCATCATACGGATGCCTTTACCATTTGGATGGCCGGAGGCGGCATTAAAAAAGGTTTTACCCATGGAGAAACTGATGAGATCGGATACAGCGGCATAAGTGGTAAGGTGGATGCCTTTGATATTCAAGCCACCATACTGAATCAACTGGGTTTTGATCATGAGAAATTTACTTATCCTTTTCAGGGTCGCCCGTTCCGACTGACGGATGTCGCCGGCAAGGTTATTCATGATGTTATTGCTTAATTAATTTACTTAAAGAACTTTTACCGCAATTATAAATGCACCAAAACAGACGACATTTTTTAAAAACTACTGCAACGGCAACAGCTGCCGGATTATTGATTCCGCTAGGCGAAATAGCTGCTCAGGAAATTCCTTACGTTAAAGCAAAGGCAGGCTATGAATTGTTATTTATGGCTACCGATTGGGGTTTCCCTGGTACTACCGATGAGTTTTGCGCTTTAGCAAAAAAAGAAGGCTATGAGGGGATTGAGGTTTGGTGGCCTGGAGATGATGCCAAAGCGCAGGAGAATTTATTTACCGCACTAAAGAAACATGGTTTACAGGTGGGTTTTTTATGCGGTGGCAGCCAGAGTGAGCCAGCAGTACATTTAAATGCCTTTAAGAAAAATCTGGATGCAGCAACAGGGAATAGTTTTCAAAAGCCTGTTTATGTGAACTGTCATTCTGGTAAAGATTATTTTACCTATGAGGAGAACAAGCTATTTATAGATTATACAACCAAAAAGAGTAAAGAAACCGGTGTTCCGATTTATCATGAAACACATCGTGGGCGAATGCTTTTCTGCGCACCTATAGCAAGAAACTTTATTGAGAAAAATCCTGATTTGCGGTTAACTCTGGATATATCGCACTGGTGTGTGGTACATGAAAGTTTGCTGGCAGATCAGAAAGCAACTATTGATATTGCATTGGAAAGGGTAAGTCATATTCATTCCAGAGTTGGCCATCCGCAAGGAGCACAGGTTAACGATCCGCGCGCACCAGAATGGGATGGTGCTATAAAAGCACATCTTGCATGGTGGGATAAGGTTATAGAACGTAAGAAATTGAAAGGCGAAAGGATGACCATTTTAACAGAATTTGGTCCACCTGATTACTTACAGACCTTGCCCTACACCCGACAGCCAGTGGCCGACCAATGGGCGATAAATGTTTATATGATGAACCTGCTGCGTAAGCGTTATCAGTTGTAAGAGATGACATTATTATCCATTCCCGACCTTATCGGCCGGTTTCATCCTATTCTTGTTCACTTACCAATAGGTATTTTGTTGCTGGGATGCCTTTTTCAACTGTTAACTATTAATACCAAGTTTTCTGCGCTAAAGCCAGCAGTGCCCTTTATTTATTTACTTGGAGGACTGGGTGCTGTTTTTTCTTCAGTAAGCGGTTATTTGTTGTCGCAAAGTGGAGATTACGATAGCAATATGGTTGGCATCCATCAGTGGCTAGGCATTAGCGTGTCGGTTATTTCGCTGCTTGTTTATACGATGTATAAAAAGCAGGCTAAAGAAGGCGTATTAAACCTGGTAGCCATAATTTTAATCGTTCTGATAACCATTACCGGGCATTATGGGGGTTCACTTACTCATGGATCTGATTATATCAGCTCTGCGTTAAAAGATGATGGGAAAGGAAAGGCCGCTATACCGCCAATCGCAAATGTACAACAGGCAATGGCATATACCCATATGATTCAGCCCCTGCTGCAAAACAGATGCTATAATTGTCATGGTGCAGAAAAACAGAAAGGAAAACTGAGGCTCGACGGAAAGGATTTTATATTAAAAGGAGGCGAAGACGGTAAAACATTGGTTCCGGGAAGTGCTGAGGAAAGTGAGTTGATCAAAAGATTGCTTTTGCCGCCTTCTAATGAGGATCATATGCCTCCAAAAGAAAAACCACAGCTTACTGCCGAAGAGATTGAATTGCTGCAGTGGTGGGTAAAACAAGGAGCAGACTTTAACAAAAAGGTGCAGGATTTTAAACAATCAGAGAAAGAAAAAGCACTTCTGCTAAGTTTCCAGACCGGAGCAGCTAAAAAAGAAAATAAGTTAGCTGATATTCCTGAAAAAGAAATTGGAAAGGCAGATGCTGCGGCTATTGAAAAGCTTAAACAGGCAGGTGTAGTGGTTATTCCTGTACTAAGTACCAGTAATTATTTATCTGCCAGTTTTGTTACTGCAAAGGCAAATGCTGATGTGTTAAAGCTTTTAGAGCCGTTAAACAAACAATTGGTTTGGCTTAATTTTGCCAACACCGCTTTAGATGATAAAGGGATTCAGGCAGTTGCTAAACTCGATAATCTGATCCGTCTTAATTTAAGCAGAACTGCAATTACTGATAAAGGAATAGCGTTGATTAAAGGTGTAAGTCATCTGCAATATGTAAATCTTGTTGGTACTAAAGTTACTGCTGCCGGAGTAGAGCAATTAAAAGGTTTAAAAGAATTAAATAGTATTTACTTATACCAAACAGGGATTACTAAAGATGATGAGGTAAAGCTTAAAAAGGTATTTCCTAAAGTGACCCTGGATTTTGGTGGCTACGTTGTGCCTACTCTTGAAAAAGATACAACCGAAGTGAAACCTCCGGTGGCAAAATAGAGACGATGACTTTATTGTTGTAGACTAATCATTTGCAAATTACGCTGCAAATTGATAAGTTTAATACACAATGGGCATTAAAGCATCTGTTAATTACATTTTATTGTGGCTTTGTATTTTGCCTTTTTATGGCAAGACGCAAAGTCATTTAAAGGATGAGATTATCAGATTTGATGAGGGACTGCCCTCTGATTATGTGAGACAGCTCAGTTTAAGTAAAAACGGTTATCTGTATCTGGCAACCAGAAGAGGCTTATCGCAATATGATGGTTATCGTTTTTTAGAGCATCCAGCAGCCCTTACCAATATTACCTCGCTTTTAGTTAAAAACGATGTTATTTATTACCACGATGTTTATAATGGCCTGTGCTTGTTAAAGAACTTTTATGACAAGCCAAAGGTGATTGTGTCCAATAAGTATCATGATACTGATCCAAATAATGATCATTTTGAGAATATTTTTGTTGATTCGGAGGATAGAATATGGTGCAGTGATTTTAACAACATTAAATATTATAATGCTAACGGTTCCAGGGGTAAAGTGTTCTTTACTGATAAAAATGCTGATAAGATAAAGAGGAATATCGTTTTTTTAGAAATACAAAAAGGCGAAATCTGGGTGTTTACAAATCGTGGACTATATGTTTGGCAAAAGAGTACAGATAAGCTTAGTATTCATCCTGATGCTAAACTAAGGAGCTTAAACTATATTTCCGCATTGCGAATCAATAAAGAAGAAGTTCTTTTCGGGACAACTACCGGATTGCTTGCCAAGTATAATCTGATTACACAGGAGATAAAACAATTCCCTTCTTTGCCCGGCAATGACCGGATTATTGGATTAGGCAAAATAGTTTTTGATGGGCTTAACCAGACGTTATTGTATTCTGATCAGTTCGTATATCTGTTAAGCGATACCGATTTAACACCTAAGCTACTTTATAAAACACAAGGACAGATCATTAATGAAGTTATTGTAAATAACGAAACGAAAGTTATTTGGATAGCCACAAATAAGGGGTTGGTGAAACTGTTTAATCGCTATGCTTCGATAAATAATGAGATGCTGCCCGCTGATTTCCAAAAACCGGGGAATATGTTGGTGGATATTGCTGAAATGCCGAATGGCGATATCTACACCTGTGGCAGGGATAACTTAATATGGATTTATAGCAAGGCATCAGTCTGGCGCAAACTCCCACTACCAGATGAGAACGCTAAATGTGAGAGTTTACAGCTTAATGGCAATCAGCTTTTTGTAAGTACAAATGTTGGTGTTTTCCTTGTTGATAACGAAAAGATTAAAAAGCTGCCAATACCCTTAAATGGGGCAATAAGAAAATGCATTCTTTATAAAAATAAACAACTTTGGATATTGCCTGCCGGACAGCCTGTTCAGGTTTACAAATGGCCTTCTCTTGAAAAAGAGGAGGGATTGGTGATGAATGATAAACAGTTTTGGTCTGACAATTTGTGGAATGATATATATGTTCACAATGACGGTAAGATCTGGTTGATCGGCTGGATGCCTAAAGATTTCGGGATTACCATCTATAATGAATCGCAAAAGGCTTTTACTGAAGTAAGTAAGTTTAAAGCAAATGCCAATCATTCGATGTTTTCTGGCGATTATTATAACCGGATTGCCCCGGCAGCGAATAATAATGTACTTGTTTCAGGATATGGCGGTTGGAACCTGCTTAATGCTAATGGAGAGATAAAAAAGTTGTTGAACACTAAAACCTATGATGTAGCAAATGATAGGGTTGAAGGGATTACAGAAGACCATAATGGAAATATTTGGTTTGCGACAGAGGAAGGATTAAATGTTTACAATAAAAATACCGATAAAGTAATCAGAATATCGCAAATAGATGGATTACCAGGCGACGATTTGATTTACGGATTTAGAAAACTGAAAAATGGGAATCTTGTTGTTGGGGTTGAGTACGGTTTATCGTTTATTGACGTAAGTAAAATTGTAAGATCCCAACTGGTAAACAAACTGGAACTGTGCGGCATTAAGATAAATGGCAAAACCATTAATACAAATAACCCTAATATTGAGCTAAAAAAAGGAGAAACAGAACTGGAATTGCTTTTCTCGTCACTTACTTATATTGACAAGCGAAAAATAATATACCGCTATAAATTTAAAGATGAGACCAAATGGAATTACTTAGGTAATAAGGCTGAATTGTCTTTAAGACATCTTGCTCCCGGAGACTATAGTTTATTAATTGAGGCCGGGGACAACATGGAGAACTGGCAATCAAAAGGATTATTGGTAAAAGTATATTTACCCGCCCCATTTTATAAAACGCAATGGTTTTTATTTCTGATGTTTGGGCTTATTATATTGGGTATAGTTTATGTTTACAGGTATTTATTTCATCAGCATAAGATAGAAGAGCAGTATAGACGGAAGCTCAAAGATGCGGAGATGCAGGCCCTTAGATCGCAAATGAATCCGCACTTTATGTTTAATACACTTAACTCTATTAATAGCTTTGTTATTGAACACAAAACTGAAGAGGCGAGTGAATATATTACCACTTTCTCTAAGCTGATGAGAAATATATTGGATAATTCTAAACACACCGCTATTTCTTTGGATAAGGAGCTTGATACGCTGAAGCTTTACCTGAATCTGGAAGCAGTTCGACTGGAACATTGTTTTGAATATATTATTAAGTTCAGCAAGGATATCCATCCGGAATCTTTAAAAGTTCCTCCGCTTATTTTGCAACCCTTTGCCGAGAATGCCATTTGGCATGGGTTAAGAAATAAAGAGGGGATGGGGCTTTTGGAAGTATTGATAGAAAAAAGTGATGAGAACATATTACATATCACAATAAAAGACAATGGCATTGGTCGTGTTGCAGCCGGATCTTTTATGCCAAGCCAGTTTAAACATAAATCTTATGGGGTTGATATTACATCGAGCAGGTTGAAGCTATTGAGCAGCGATAGCCAGATTGTAATTGAGGACCTGTATAATAAACACAACCAGGCAATAGGTACTGCTGTTCATATTTATCTTAACATGATTTATTAAACTTGTAAAAGAATTTTTCCAAGAGATAACCATTTGATAGTTAAAACTTACCGTTTACTAATTGGTTTTCGTGTTTTACGAATTAATGAATTAAATTTATTGGCAAGGACTAAAAGTTATAGACCTAAAATTATCTAGATATGAACGCAATCAGAGCTATTATCGTTGACGATGAGAAGCATGGTATAATAACACTACAGCACTTGCTTAACCAGTGCTGTAAGGAAATTGAGGTGGTTGCTACTTGTCAGAAAAGTACTGAGGCTAAATTAATTATTGAAGAAAGCCATCCGGATATTGTTTTTATGGACATAGAAATGCCTGTAATGAGTGGTTTGGATGTTCTGGAACAATTTGATGAGTTTAACTTTCAGACAATTTTTACTACCGCATATGATCAGTATGCAATTGCTGCATTGAGGTTAAATGCATTGGATTATTTATTAAAGCCAATTGATAAAACGGAACTGAAAGATGCTGTAGACAGGTTTTTAAACAACGAAACTGCTGCTTCTAAGAAACAGTTTCAAATGGCCAAGCACTTTACACAAACCAGAATCATGGATACGTTGGCTTTATCCAGTAGTAAGGGACTTCATTTTATCAAGATAAAAGAAATATTATACCTGGAAGCTACCAGTTGTTATACGAACATTATGATGAACGACGGGCAGGTTCATTTAGTCAGTAAAACGCTTTCGTCATTTGAAGAGGCCCTGGGCGATCATTCGTTTTTTAGGGCACATAAATCCTTTATCATTAACCTCGATTATATAAAACACTATATCAGAGGCGAAGGAGGGGAAGTAGTTATGACTAATAACACTGTCATCAACCTAAGCCGGACAAAAAAACAGGAGTTTCTGAATTTCTTTACCAAGATATAGTTGGGAAGTAATGTTTTTACAATACCGGTTGCAGAATAATAGACTTTAAACTAAATAAAGCTTTTCCATCAGTGTCTGGAGTTAATTTTATGGTGTAAATACCAGGTTTATCAACAGAAACGATGGCAACGGGGTGTTTAATAAATAACAATGGTTTGCCTGCACTAAACTCCGATGTTCTTAATGTTAGAAACTTATAGGTTGTGTTGTTAAAGCTCATCAGACCTTCTTGTTTACTGCTTGCTTCAGGGCATGAATATTCCAATAATATTTTATAATCGCCCGGTTCTGCTACCGAAAACTTAAAAGAAGCTTCATCCCCAGGGCTGCTCATGTTTGTTACGCAGGTGGTGTGTTTCCAGTCGCCAAAATAATGGCTGTAAGTAAGCGATTTTATTTCTGCATTTCCCTTAACCTCAGCATTTACTGCATCTATTGTATTGAACTCATACTGTAATGAAACCTGTGGTATTGAGGCCGCATAACCATCGTTAAGATTGCCACTGAACTGAACAGCAAGCACCGTGTTGTGTTCGTTTAAGGATTTAGGCATGTCTACAATAATATCGCTGCCTTGTTTTATCCATTTAACCGGTTGTTTGTTTGCAAGCTGATACACTTTATTTACTGCTACGTTTACGCCTGGTATCCTGATTTTTCCGTTTCCAGGGTTATTTAGTACATGAAGGTATAGTTTGCCCGGTGCAGATGTGGTAACACCCCAGGGTTGGGCAGGGATTAATCCGTAGGTTGTTCCATAAATACTTTCGCCATTTGCCTGGAGCCATTTACCGGTTTCTCTTAAATATTTCACTGAATAAGGAGGGATGTTACCCTCTCCGTCAGGTCCTACGTTTAGCATAAGGTTACCACCTTTAGAAGCTACGGTTGCAAGGAGCTGGATGATTTCTTTTGGAGATTTAAAGTTCATATCATGACTAATATATCCCCATGAATCGTTATGCGTGTATATGGATTCCCAGGCACCCTTAATTGGCGTTGCAGGAACTTCAGAATCACCAAAGGTGCGATAATCTCCCAGTCCTTGTCCAACCCTGCTGCTAAACAGGCTCTTAGGCTGTAGGGCATGCATGCTGTCTACCAGTTCCTGAGTTTGTTTTTTATCCAGACCGCCTGGCATATCAAACCAAACAATACCCAGATCACCATAATTGGTAAGCAATTCCTTTAGCTGCGGAATTGACTTTTCTTTATAATATTTTAGATAGTCCTTTTTTGTTTCATCAAAGTCCCATTTGTTACCACCACCATTTGGTTCGTGCCAATCCAGGAACTGGGAATAGTAAAAGCCAAATTGTATACCCCTTTTTCTTGTGGCGTTTGAAAGCGCTTTCATAGGGTCTTTCCCATAAGGAGATGCCTTTACGATATTGAAATCGCTTACTTTTGAATCGTACATTGCAAAACCTTCATGATGTTTAGCGGTAATTACCATATACTTAATGCCAGCATCCTTTGCAAGGTCGGCCCATTCATCTGCATTAAATTTTACGGGATTAAATTCTTTGGCAACTTTTGCATAATCTGCAGCAGGAACTTTGGCCTGATGCATTAGCCATTCGCCACTACCGTAATAATCCTTGCCATTCCATACGCCTCCAAGTTTTGAATATAGACCCCAGTGAATAAACATGCCAAATTTTGCTTCTTTAAACCACTTGGCGTTAGGATTTTCTTTTTCATTTACTTGTTTGTCCCATCGTTCAATGTCTTGTGCTATTGATGAGTTAAATACGAATGCAGTGAGAATACCTGTGGTTATAAATACTTTTAAAATAGACATGAATGCTTCGTTTATAGGAAGATTATTGATTTGGTTAATAATACTAAGATAGGGGATAGAGAATAAGATTATTCTTCCTTAATAGCTAATGATTAAACTTTTTTGGCCTGAGATTTATGTTACGCTAATTATTCCTTTTTCCGTAACTTGGTATACATGGAACAGAGCGATACCAAAGGTGGTAATTGGTTGTTAATAACAGGTGTTATATTGGGCTGGTTTGCACTAATAGCGCAGCTTTATCTTACTATGCAAAGCAATATTGTGCCGGTTGATGAGTCGGTTATTCGATACTTTAGCTACTTTACTGTTTTAACTAATATTCTTGTGGCATTGTGCTTTACTTCACTTTTGCTGAAACGAAAGGACAGCGGTTTCTTTACAAAGCCGACTACTCTTACAGCAACTGCGGTGTATGAGGTTTACGTGGGAACCAAAGGGTTTACAATTGGTAGTTGATGAGTTACTCCATTTAATTATTCCTATTTTATTTGTGCTATACTGGTTCTTGTTTGTATCCAAGGATTCATTGAAATGGAATGATACCTTTAGCTGGCTTATTTACCCTTTTATTTATTTGATGTTTATCTTATACAGAGGATCTGCATCAGGATTTTACCCTTACCCTTTTGTAGACGTGGCGAAGTATGGGTACGCAACAGTATTTGTAAACTGTTTTTATGTGCTTGTTGTATTCCTCGTGTTGTCGTTTTTATCGGTTTGGATAGGAGGAAGGTTTAAAAAAGAAAACCGGTAATTAACCGGTTCCCTTTATCTGTTATTTTGTAATTAAGCCTCTGTATTTCTGCATTGCCGAAATATTTGGATCATGTCCGCGGAAATCTCTGAACATTTTACCATAATCTTCTGTATTGCCTTTTGAAAGTATCATGTCTCTAAAGCGTTGCCCATTAGCAAGGGTTAATCCTCCGTTTTCTTCGAACCAGGAGAATGCATCATGATCTAACATCTCTGTCCACAGGTAAGCATAATAACCCGCTGCATAGCCATTTCCCCAAATGTGTAAGAAGTAAGAAGAACGGTAGCGTGATGGAACATACGACAGGTCAAGATGTGTTTTTTGTAGGGCGGCAGTTTCAAATTTATCTGCATCCTGCAAAGGATCCGTTGCTGATAGCTTATGCCATTGCATATCAAGGGCGGCGGCGGCAAGGACTTCTGTTAATGCATAACCCTGATTAAATGTACCGGCTTTTTTGATTTTATCAATCAATGTTTGTGGCATTGGCTCACCTGTTTTATAATGAACAGCGTAATTTTTAAATACCATTGGATTTATTGCCCAATGTTCATTGAACTGAGATGGGAACTCCACAAAATCCCTGGCAACATTGGCACCAGATAGGCTTGGATATTGCTGGTTTGCAAAGAAACCATGTAGCGCATGACCAAACTCATGGAACATTGTGGTTACGTCATCAAAGCTGATTAATGCCGGCTGACCGGCTGCAGGTTTAGTGAAGTTACATACGTTGAAAATTACAGGTTTAGTACCCAATAGCTTAGACTGGCCAACCATATTGTCCATCCAGGCGCCTCCAGATTTGTTGTCGCGTTTAAAATAATCACAGTAAAACAAGCCTATGGTAGTATTGTCTTTATCAAAGAGCTCGTATACTTTAACATCCTTATGGTATACCGGAAGATCCGTACGCTCCTTAAAAGTGATGCCATAAAGTTGGGTGGCAGCATAAAATACACCATTCTGAAGTACTTTGTTTAATTCGAAATAAGGTTTTATCTGATTTTCATCCAGATCATATTTCGCTTTGCGAACCTGTTCTGCATAGTAATTCCAATCGTACGGCTCTACTTTAAAACCACCCTTTTGCTGATCAATTACAGCCTGGATATCAGCAGCCTCAGCTTTGGCTTTTGCTGTTGCGGAGGGCACGAGTTTAGAGAAGAAGGTTTCAACTGCGGCCGGAGTTTTAGCCATTTGATCCTGCAGTTTCCATGTAGCATAATTAGGAAAGCCGATAAGTTTTGCTTTCTCTGCTCTGATTTTTGCTATTTCTACAATAGCTTTTCTGGTGTCATTTGTGTCATTTCGCTCAGCACGGTTCCAGGAAGCATCAAATAGCTTTTGTCTGGTTGCACGGTTTGATAACATTTGTAGTGAAGGTTGTTGGGTGGTGTTTTGAAGAGATAACATCCATTTGCCTTCTAACTTGTTTGCCTTCGCAGTTTGGGCGGCAGCAGCAAGCTCACCTTCTGATAGGCCTGCAAGTTCTGATTTGTCATTAACAACTAAAGCACCTGCTTTGGCAGCAGCAAGAAGCTGATTAGAAAATTTAGCACTTAACGAGGCCTCTTGTTCATTCAGCTTTTTAAGATTTGTTTTGTCTGTTTCTGAAAGTTTAGCTCCGGCTAAAACAAATGCCTGATAGTAATACTCTACTAATCGTTTTGATTCCTGATCTAATTTTAACTTTTCTCTTGTATTATAAATGGATTCGATCCTTTTGAATAGCTCTGGATTTAATGATATAGCATCCTGGTGAGCAGCAAGTTTAGGTGCAATTTCTTCTTGTAATTTTTGTAGATCATCGTTTGTATTTGCACCTGTAAGAAGGCCAAATATCCGATTTACCCTTGTGAGCATTTCACCTGATTTCTCCATTGCTACAAACGTATTTTCGAATGTCGGCGTTTCGGTATTGCCAGCAATTTTCTGGATTTCTTCTAAATGAATTTTCATTCCCTCCTCGAAAGCAGGTTTAAAGTCGCTATCTTTTATATGATCAAAATCAGGCGCCTGGTAAGGTAGTTTACTCTGGTTAAGAAAGGGGTTTGAGGATGATAAAGCCGTGCCGTCTGCTGTCGACTTTTTGTCGGTATTTTGACAAGATGTTAGAATCGCAATCATTGCAAATAAAGGGACCTTAAATGATGTTTTCATGCAGTTTTTTTATTTTGTTGATCTAATGTACATAAAAAAGCGCCTGTATCATAAGTGTTGATACAGGCGCTTTTTTATGTAAAACTTGTAATGCTTACTTGAATGATTTTAAATCGACAATCTTATCGTTGTCGCTAGGGATTAAGTGTGAAATGCCTTCTTTATCTCTATCCCATTTATAGTTTTCCTGAATCCATACAAACAGGTCATTTCCTTTTGCGGTTGGCAAAGTTTTTAAAGGTTGATCATATGTTTTTCCTGTAGGATAGTGCACCTGGAAGAAAGATTTTTCGCCTAGAAATGCAAATGTTTGTTTATCCGGAGATTTCAGCATGAATTCTCCCTGGATTCTTTCGTCCGGGTTTTGTCTTTTAATTAAGAAAACCTTAGCGTTAACATTGGCAACAAAGAAATCATTATTAACTAAATAACCATCTCTTCCGGTTTTGATAATTCCCTTGGTATATTTTTTATCCTCTTTACCTTTAGATGCTCTGTAAAGGCTAATCACGTCTGGTTTTTTATCTGTTATTGTGATTAAATATACAGGAGCTACCAGACCTGAGTTGTCGGCAATTTGAACCAGTAAAGCGGTTTTTTGAGTGTTTACATATTCAGCAGTAGAAAATTTACCTATAGCGGAGGCTTTGTCTGCCGGATTTGTTTGGATTTGAATGACTGTATCCTTGTATTTTACATTAAATACTTCTTCTGTTTCTTCAGCCGCTTTTTTATCACTTTCGGCAGTAATAAGCGCTAAGGTGTCGCCTCTGGTTTCGGGATAATAATTGAACTTTTCTGTTGCAGTTAGCACTCTCGGGGCATAAGTTGCAGCATTTTCTTTATTGCCTTGACAAGCTGAGAAAGCAACGGTTGTTAAAAGGGCGTAAAAAATAGTTTTCATAAAATTTTGAGATAAGAGGAATATTTGGTTTAAACAAAGTTAAATTCTGGCATTAAATATCCAAATATAACTTGGTAACATTGTAGTTAGCGCTGTAGGTAATAGATTTAAATAGAAATTCAAAAAGCAAAGTATATTTTGCTATACTTTGAATACATTAGTGTTAAATATCTAAAATGCTTCACTCTCATCGATTTCTATTAATCTGCCTGTTTTATGTTCTTGGCATATCATTAGCAAATGCACAATTGATATTGCGATCAGGGGAAAGTTTCCTTTCTGGAGAAAACATCAAAAAGATTATAATAACATATGATGATCATACGGTCTGGGCATTAACTGCATCAGGAATAGTTTATTATAAATCGATGCTTGCTGGCGACTTTTCTATTTATCCACAAACAGTGGGAGAGCTGGTGGACGATCTTGCTGGCTATAGTACGCAGGATATTTACTTTTCTGTAAAACCCAAACGGCTTATTCATGTTAAAAATGGTAACAAAAACATGATTCCTCTGGATGATCCTGAAATTACGAAGATAAATGGAATTGCCGTAAAGCTTGATGGTATGAAGAATACTGAATCCTATCCTGATGTTGATGACTATTGGCGCGATGATCGTCTGGTGGTTGCAACTGATAAATATCTATATAGAATCATCAGAAATGATAATACAGTAATGTTGTATGACATTTATCGTGAACAAGGCTTTGATTTCAGAGGCTACAAAATTACAAAATCAGGTATCAAAGGAGTAGAGTTTAAAGTAAATTTGGATGTAAATTATAGATGTGGATGGCCTCAGGGAGAAAGTGTAATTCAACATATTGATTACACAATATATGTTTCCAATATACCGCAGCATGACCCATATGGAGATTTTAACTGTACTATGTTTAATTATGATAAAGGCAGTGACTATATGGGTATAAATCAGAATTCTCAATATTGGGGAACAAATAATGGATTATATATTCAGTATTGGGGGCGTTGTGGTATTGGATTAACGCAGCCAATTAAAAATGAACAAATCAATTCGATAGAGGAATTACGGATGTTTAACGTATTATCGCCCACTACATTTGTATTGGCAGCCTCCAATACTGGATTATTTTACACCGAAAAGTTTGTTAAAAGTATGCTGTTTGATTGGGTTCCTATAGAAGAGGTCAGTTTTAAAAAGTTGCCAGGACTAAATGCCAGGGTCAATAATTTTGCAATTGATTATAGAAGTTTTTCTCCAGAGGGAAGTAGACCTGCTTATGATCCAAGGTATATATGTGAAAATGTAATTTGGCTGGCTACTGATCAGGGCGTGAAAAAGGTATATCCGCAACTAGATGGTGCAATTTATGAAGAAAAGCTACTTGCCAGATTCACTTATGATAAAGACCCTGATATGGAAACTGTAGAGGAATCTATTTTTACACTTTGCGGAAATGAAAGCCTGGAAGTTAATGCCAACTTTACAGATCCTATAAATAATGGTGCAATATCTATTCATTGGACAAAGAACGGTGTGGATTTACCTGAATGGGCAGGAAAATCAGTTGTTAGGATTTTGGATAAAGGACGTTACAGGGCTGAACTGATTGGCATGTGTGAAGGGGTGAGCATGCATTCTAAAAACTTTGTCATAAATACAGAGACTACTCCAGAAATTACATTCAACTACCCCGCAAAAATTACTTTGTGTGAGGGGAATAGCAAAGAACTTTCAACCATTGATAAACCCGGTTATACCTATCGATGGTTTAAGGACGATGCTGAAATTGTAGGGGAGAGTGTAGCTAAGTTAAAGGTTAGTTCAAAAGGTAGTTATAGGGTAGAGGTGAGTAATTGTGCCGGGAGTTTTGTAACCTCGTCAGCCGTGGCGATCGATATAGCTATATTGTCTGCGCCTATTATTACCCCCAATAAATCAACTTATTGCTTCGGCGATATCGCTTTGTTGAAGATCGAAAACACGAAAAGCCATAAGATACATTGGTATAAGGACGGTATTGAATTAAGGACTATGGAGAATAAGACGGAAATCCAGGTATCCTCGGCTGGGATATACGAGGCTATTTTTGAAAATATTGAGGGATGTAAAAAGAAATCGAACCCATTTAATTTGCAAATCTACCCCTTTCCTGTAATCTCAGTAAATACCGTTCCAACGAAAAGCTTATGTTATGGAGAATCGGCAAGCTTAAGTGTCTCAACTGCCCCGAATTCAACTTACCGATGGAACACGGGGGCAACCACATCTTCGATTCAGGTAAATCAAGCAGGCAATTATTTTGTAGAGGTTACCTCAGCTTTTGGTTGTACAACCAAAAGCAATGTGGTAAATGTTTTAGTAAACGATCGGATTTTGTTGACTGAACCCCTGGATTCTAAAATCTGTACAACATCTGGTGAACAGGTTACTTTGATTGCTGAACCAGGATATCTGAGCTATAATTGGAATGGATTGACTAGCTCAAGCAATGCATTTACCGTTTCCAAGCCAGGTGACTACAAGTTAACTGTAACGGATGTAAACGGTTGTACCGCCAAAGTTATTTATAAAGTTGTTTCTTGGTGTAAAGAGATCATTGTGGCTAATGCATTCACCCCTAATGGAGATGGCATAAATGATTTATGGTATGTTGCCGGACTGGAAAATGATCCTAGTGCTACGATTACAATTTACAACCGATATGGAGTGCTGGTTTTTCAAACGAGGGGTCTAAATCCCGTATGGGATGGTCGCTACAAAGGCACTGATGTTCCGGTTGGAGTTTATTATTATCAGATAAAAAGCAGCAAAAGTGATAAACCATTAAAAGGAAGTGTGACATTGATCAGATGATGAACTAAGACCTATCTTAGATATGATTTTTATTGAGTTTGGAAGTATAATACTATAGCTATAGATTTGATACAAGATATCGTCAACATGCTAAAACCATATGATAGTTCGGATTTCAGATTATTAGAATCTTGGGTGACAGATGCTGAACTTTTGCTTCAGTTCTCGGGCACAGATTTTTCTTATCCTTTAACAGAACAGCAAATCCAGGATTATAAGAATACCTATCCAGATCGTCTACTTTATATAGGTTATACCTTAGAAAAGCTTCCGTTTGCTTTTGGTGAGATCATTCCTCAAGAAAGTGGCGCCCCTAGGCTAGCCAGGATTCTTGTGGGGGAACCAAGTCTTCGGGGTCAAAGATTAGGCAGATACTTTATTGAATTGCTAGTAGAAGAATCTAAGCGACTTTTTAAGATTGATACTGTTGAACTTTTTACATGGGAAAAGAATTATGCGGCAATTAGATGCTATGAGTCAGTCGGTTTCAAATTCTTACCAGAGAAAAGTAAAACAATGGTACATGAAGGGATAAGTTACGACATTCATAAAATGGTTTTTACATATGGATCTGGAGAATGAAAGTAAACTACATTAATCTTTTGCAAACTTTAATATGCGAAGGCCTAAAATACTGCCGTATATAACAAATGCAGCCATCAGTAATGCAATGGCAATGAAGATAAATACGTAGCGACCACCATTAATGATGTTGCAATATATGGGTATTGCAGTTAAGAGTACGAGTGCTAAACTACAAGCTATTGTCCATCGATAATTCCAATTTTTATCGAAGTGATAAAAGCCGGTAAATATGAGATAGAAGATACTCCCATATCCAATAATCCCTAGTGCCGAGGTCTCAAGATTTAACAGAGCTATCAAAAGATAGGCAAACATGGGGAATGAAAGTTTGTCACCTAATGCCACTACAAAAAGTCCGTAAAATAGAGGGAAAATTACCTTCATAAAGGTTAATTTACTAATGATGTAGTTGTCTATTTTCATAATTGATCAGTTATTGATTTGGGCAAGTTAAATGATTAGTTTTACTCTACTTTTGACAAAAATCAAAAACGATATGGCTGATGATATCCATTCTTCAATTTTTAAAAAGCTTCTTGCCATCCAGTCAATTAACGACGATGTTATTTCTGATATTCTCTCAAAAAGTAAAGTATTGACTGTTTGCAAGAAGACATATTTGCTCTTACCGGGAGATATTAGTAAGCATGTTTATTTTATCAAATCTGGTGCTTTACGAAGTTTTTATATCGATTCTGATGGGAATGAAAAGGTATCTTGGATCTTAATAGAGAATGATATCGTTGTGTCTGTTAATAGTTTCTTTACTGGAAATCCTTCAGTGGAATACCTCGAAGCAATAGAGGACTGCGAGCTTCTTCAATTGAGTAAAAGTCATCTGGAGGAAATCTATACAAAACATCCTCGGTTCAATTATATTGGAAGAAAACTGATTGAGGCATACTATGTAAGATCAGAGGAACAGGCAATTTCTTTACGCACATTATCTGCAAAAGAACGATATGAACGTTTTTTATCTCATGAAGGATATTTACTTAATCGAATTCCACTTGGATATATCGCATCTTATCTTGGGATGTCTCAGGAAACATTGAGTCGTGTCCGCAAATAATTTTTTTGATATATGGGTAGAATACCTGCTTTGTGCAAAGGTATGCTAGTACCACATCCCAATATGACATAATTGAAATTGCAAGGTAACTCTATGTTTTATCGTAAAAACATGGACTGGACATGGAGAAGTGCTACTGAAGTTTACTGGGATACCAATATGAAGAGGCTTTATTCCCCCTAAGCCGAGAGAGCGGTGCTATTATCAATGGTACTGCAATATCATTGAGGTTGTTAAAGATGAGTGTGACTGCCAGTTGTTGTTAACAACTAAAACTACATGGAATAATATTCCAGACCAACTTCGGAATGAGATATGTAATAAGTTAGACACTCCAGTAATTATTACTACCAAAAGAATAATCACCCGAGACTCCATTTTTTATTGTTTACGTTGGGTATTTTTGCTCCCTCTTTCCATAGGAATTGGATTACTTGCTTCATAGATCATCGAGTTTATTCTATCTTATTTTGTTAGCGGGTCATCCTTAAAGCAGTATAATTATGCCTCAAGTCGATTGATAATCTCCTTCCTCTCAGTAACTTTGGCGCATTGGATTGCTCCCAAATACAAGTGGATAACAACCATCGTAATTTGCGGCATATGGCTACTGTTAGTTCTTCTCGGTCTACTTATTACTAGCACTGATATAAAACTTTACGGTGATGAATATAAAGTAAAAGATGGTGGTCTAGCCATTGCCATGACAATTCTCGGAGTGGCACTTGGTTACTACCTGCTTTGGAAAAGAACGCGGATAAGTGTTTACAAATAGGTACGAAGTGTGAATTCGCGAGTGTATTAATCATTACACAAAGTTAAGCTTGTCACCACAACACGCTTAAAGAAACTATGGCATAAACGCTCACATAGCAGCCTTATAGCCCATTTATTCCGTTCCTTAATTGCTTTGAAAGCTTGGTTTTTGAGTGCTATAATTTAATATAACTATGGCACATAACACATTATTGCGGGTAGGGTTGGTTCAGCCAGCCTTTCGGTTTAACAGCGAACTCAAAAGAGATTTAATAGCCGTACTGATGGATGATTCTAATAAATTTAATAGGGACAAACACGGGGACAAAATGGGGGACAAGACCTTCGATACATAGCGTAGATGCCTATATTAGCATTCAATATCGCAATACAATTAACAGAATTATTAACACATGTTGAACCTTAGTGTGGGAGTCTTACTGGTTGAAATACATGGGGTATAAGAGGCTAGAAATAAAGAAAGGGATGTCGCATCCACGCACATCCCTTTTCTAACCAAATATAAACCTGTATGAACGGGTTTTACTTTAAGTTTCCGTAGTACTCTACGAATTTAGCTAATGCATTAGAATAGCCCCATTCGTTATCATACCAAGAAACCACTTTAACGAAGTTATCATTCAATGAAATACCAGCTTTAGCGTCAAAAATTGATGCATGCTCATCACCGATAAAATCAGAAGAAACTACTTCGTCTTCAGTATATGCTAATACGCCTTTCAACTCACCTTCAGAGGCAGCTTTCATGGCTTTTTTTACGTCTTCGTAAGTAGCAGGTTTTTCCAAACGTACAGTAAGATCGACTACAGAAACGTCGGCTACAGGAACGCGGAAAGACATACCAGTTAATTTACCTTTTAATTCAGGAAGTACCAAGCCTACAGCTTTAGCAGCACCTGTTGATGAAGGGATGATGTTAGAGAAACCACCACGTCCGCCTCTCCAGTCTTTAGCTGAAGGACCGTCAACTGTTTTTTGAGTTGCAGTTACCGCGTGAATAGTACTCATTAAACCTTCTACTATACCAAAATTATCATTTAATACTTTAGCAATTGGTGCTAAGCAGTTAGTAGTACAAGATGCATTTGAAACGATCGTTTGGTCTGCAGTTAATTTATGATGATTTACACCCATTACATAAGTAGGGGTATCGTCTTTTGCCGGAGCAGAGAATACCACTCTTTTTGCACCTGCAGCAATGTGTTTTGCACCGTCTGCTTGAGTTAAGAATAAACCAGTCGACTCAATAACAGTTTCTACACCAACTTCATTCCATTTTAAGTTTGCCGGATCTTTTTCAGCAGTGATACGGATGGTTTTTCCGTTTACTACAAGATTTCCATTTTCTACAGCGATAGTACCATCAAAACGACCATGTGTAGTATCATACTTTAACATATAAGCCATGTAATCAGGCTCAACTAAGTCATTGATTGCAACGATATCTAATCCTCTTTTTAAAGCAGCTCTAAAAACCAGTCTGCCGATACGGCCAAAGCCGTTTATTCCAATTTTGCTCATCTTATTAATTTGAATAGTAGTTTAGTAAATTATATATTGGTTCTTTAGTAATTGATGTTATTTTTAATCCGTGTTTTTCTGCTGTTTCCCTTAGTTGCTCCTGAAATGTTCCTGCAACAAGACCTACAAAATGTATTTCCTTTCCAGGATGTAGTTTTATTGTTGGTAACAGATATATATTGAAGTAACTTTCAAACGCTTTATCTATTAGATCTAGTATATATTTATGGTTGCGGTTTTCAAGGAAAAAATCGAAGAAAGAACTGAAAAATTGCTGAGCCATTGGTTTTTTATACACACGCTCAAGTATTTGCGGTCTGTCCAGATTGTATTTAACCTCAAACTCACTTTGCAAATCTTTTGGTAATTTTTCCTGAAGAAAGGCTTTTACAAGAATCTTTCCCAGGTAGGTTGCTGAACCCTCGTCGCCCAGAATAAATCCAAGGCCAAAGTTATTTTTCTCGGGGCTTTTACCATCAAAATATGCACAGTTGGCACCACTGCCTAATATACCCACGATGCCACTGTTGTTGTAACACGCTGAAATTGCTGCTCCATATAGATCATCCTTAACGGTGATCTTGCTATACTTAAAGAAGATACCAAGCGTTTCTGCCAATTCGTTCCTTCTTTCTACTGAGGAAGCTCCTGCAGCAAACACATATATTTTCTTTATGCTTTCGGCATGATTAATCAGCGTAGCCTTCTTATTTAAAAATTGCAGTATTGCTTTTTGATCGTTAAAACAAGGGTTTATACCGGGCATAGTGCATTCGGCGATGGTTTTTCCATCCCGTGCAATTTTCCAGAACGCTGTTTTTGATCCGCTATAAACTACTGCAATCATATTTATATTGATAAGACTTTAGTCATTTCCAATAAATCACTTTCCAATTTAAAGCTATGCTTTGTAAGTGCTTCTTCAATAGTGGTGGTGTGTATATCATTACCACGCAGGCCAACCATTTGCATGGTGTTTCCTTTCAAAAGTTCATTTACAGCAGCAAAGCCAAGTCTGCTTCCAAGTATCCTGTCGAAACTACTCGGGCTGCCTCCACGTTGAAGATGGCCTAAGATAGTCACTTTTGTATCATAGTGGTTAAACCTCTCCTTAACTTTTTTGGCAATGTCAAAAGCTCCACCGTCTTTATGTCCTTCAGAAACAATAACTATGCTCGAAGATTTTTTAGTAGATGCACCTGCTTCCAGTTGCGCCACCAATTCATCAACACTAGTTTCCCTTTCAGGTAATAAAACAGCTTCTGCACCACTGGCAATTGCGCTTCTTAAGGCGATACACCCCGAATCTCTGCCCATTACTTCAATAAAGAACAACCTGTCATGCGAGTCGGCGGTATCTCTGATTTTGTCGATGGCTTCAATAACTGTATTTATTGCCGTATCATATCCTAAAGTAAAATCTGATCCGTATAAATCGTTATCAATAGTTCCGGGAATACCTATAACTTTTACGCCATGTTTCTTTGCAAATCTCTGGGCTCCTGTAAAAGTTCCATCTCCACCGATGACAATTAGTCCATCTATGTCTCTTGCTTTTAAATTTTCAAAAGCAATATCTAGTCCTTCTTCAGTTTTGAAATCCAGACAACGTGCTGTTTTTAATATTGTTCCTCCGAGGTGGATAATGTTACTTACGGACCTTGCATCCATTGGATTAATATTGTTGTTTATTAATCCCTGGTATCCCTGCAAAACTCCAAACATATTTATACCATTGTATATTCCGGTTCTTACTACAGCTCTAATACAAGCATTCATTCCCGGAGCATCTCCTCCAGATGTCAACACAGCGATATTTTTGATATTTGGTTTCATGATTTATTATACGAATATAGGGTGTATTTTTTACACTAAGTAATTTATTTTTTATTTTCTGTGTAATTTGGGGACAAGTATATTTATTTGCTTTAATATTTAAAAATTTAATATATTGAAACAGAATAATAAGTGTCTAGCTTGAACCCGGTTTCAAAGGAATGGAAAATATTGCTAAATTGGGATTCTTATCTATCTTTATGGAGAAATTCATGTTGTATAACGAGTAATTAGCGTAATTAATATTTAATATTTTGAAAGAAGTCTTACCAAAGTTTGATTCCACTTTTTCGATTGACTGTGTGGTGTTCGGATTCGACGAGGGAGAATTAAAGATCCTTTTAATCGAGAGAAATGAAGAGCCGTTTAAAGACTGGTGGGCATTGCCGGGTAATATTGTTGGAGAGGTTGAAAGTTTAGACCAATCGGCCTCCAGGATCTTAAACGAGCTTACCGGACTAAGTAACATTTATATGGAACAGTACTATACTTTTGGCGATGTTAACCGACATCCACAGGGAAGGGTAGTAAGTATTGCCTATTATGCACTTTTGCGTTTAGGTGGTGATAAGGCTGTAAAGCCTATTAGTACCTATGCAAAGCGGGCACACTGGATTAATGTAAAAGATTTGCCAAGGCTGGCATTTGACCATCAGCAGATTTTTGATAAAGGGCTTGAAAAGATAAAGCGCCGCATTAAACATCAACCAATAGCATTTGAGCTTTTGCCGGAGAAGTTTACACTAACCCAGCTGCAGAATGTTTATGAAATTATTTTGAACAAGAAATTGGATAAAAGAAATTTTAGAAAGAAAATGCTAAGCTTCGGCGTTTTACGAGACCTTCAGGAAAAGCAACAAGGTGTTTCCTTTAGGGCGGCTACCTTGTATAAATTTGACAAGAGGAAATATGCCAAATTGTTTGAAAAGGAGATTTCTTTTTAAGCATGTGCGATATAATAAAAATGGCCTGTATCATCAATGATACAGGCCATTTTTATTGTGCTTATTTTTAGCTATTACTTGTTGGCTACTAACAAGTGATAATCAACTAGATCATCTATAGGTGAGCGGATAACTTTACCAACACCCATCTCATATCTGTCTGCTACTATACTCAATATATCTCTAAAGCTATAACCAACAGAACCTACGCAGTTTAACGAATGCTCTTTATAGTTAGGATAATGAATTACAAGGTTTTCAAAGAATGCAGTAAATGCATATTCAACTGTGGAGAATGTATAATCTTCATAATTGTCTTTGAAATCATATAAAAACTTACTAAAGCTTGCGCAGAAGCGATTTGGCAATGGTTTGTTATAAATATGGTCAAAAATATCTTCGTTGGTTAATGCAAAGTTATCATAGAAGCTCTCTCTAAGGCCTTTTGGCATATAGCCTTTCATGTAGTCTGAAAGAATTCTTTTTCCAATGAAACAACCACTTCCCTCATCACCAAGGAAATATCCAAGTGAATCAATGTTTAAAGTGATGTCTTTTCCATCGTATAGACAAGAATTTGTTCCTGTTCCTAAGATTGCGGCAAAACCAGGTTCATCGCCTAATAATGCTCTGCATGAAGCTAATAAGTCGTGGCCGATATTGATTTCCGCATTTGGGAAAACCTGCTTCATTGCATCAGCAACAATTTTACGTTTGGCGTCTGTAGAACAGCCCGCTCCATAATAATTTACCTCTTTCAACTTGTCAGTTTCCAAGTGATCAGGTAAGGTTTTTCTTAATGACTCTACTATGTACTCTGTGCTCGAAAAGTACGGGTTATAGCCCTCTGTATTAAAATGAATTTTTCTACCAGCCTCATTAATTAAACACCAATTGGTTTTAGTTGAACCACCATCTGCAATAACTATCATCTTAATTTGATTTTTTCGGGATAAAAGTAAATAATCCTACAACTTTCGTATGGTTTTTTTTCATAAATTTAATTTTTTAGTTTTGGTTAGTTGTTAGTTTTCTGCCTTTAAATGCTTAAAAACAGTGTTTTTTTTAATTTTGCTCGTGATTTTTAGATTACCATATTGTTAAATAAACACTAAGGCTAAAATACACTTGTTATTTTAAAATCCAAATTATAAAATTTCTTGTTTTTATGAATTTAGGTTACAGCCGCTATAATAGTAGTTTTTTGGTTAAAAATGAACGATAATATGATTTTTATCTGTTTAAAGGCGTTGTTAATTCTTTTTTTATCTAAAGCCGTTATTTTATATTGTATTTTGTAATATTATCAATCTTTCTTTCATTAAGAACATTAAAAATAAATCTTTGTATTCAGTAAAAAATAACATGGCGATAAAAGTTGATTTTAGAAGTGATACAGTAACAAAACCTACAGCAGAAATGCGGGCAGCTATGATGAGTGCAAAAATAGGTGATGATGTTTTTGGCGAAGATGAGACAGTAAATGAATTGGAAAGGAAATTGGCGGGTATATTTAATATGGAAGCCGGATTGTTTTGCCCATCAGGTACAATGACCAATCAGATTGCAATTAAGTGTTTTACTCAGCCTATGGACGAGGTGATATGTGACCAAACATCTCATGTTTATCGTTATGAGGGTGGCGGTATTGCTTATCACTCTATGGCTTCAGTTCGCCTGTTATATGGAGACAGAGGGATATTAACACCGGAGTTAATTGAACCAGAAATAAATGAAAATAATATTCACTATCCAAACTCCAGCCTGGTAGTTTTAGAGAATACAGTAAATAAGGGCGGAGGCATAGCTTATACTTTAGATCAAATAGAACCGATCCATACACTTTGTAATATTAAAGGATTAAAACTTCATTTAGATGGGGCAAGGATATTTAATGCTTTAATTGCTACCGGCGATCATGCAAAGGACTACGGAAAGTATTTCGACGGAATATCGGTTTGCTTATCAAAGGGGCTTGGTGCTCCCGTAGGCTCTGTACTGCTAGGATCTCAGGAAACTATTAAAAAGGCAAGGAAGATACGTAAGGCATTTGGTGGCGGGATGAGACAGGCAGGTTTTTTAGCAGCAGCGGGAATCTATGCCTTAGACCATCATGTAGTGCGTTTAGCCATCGATCATCAGCATGCAGTTGCATTGGCAGGTGCTTTAAATGAAGTTAATTATGTGTCGTCTGTACTGCCTGTCCAAACAAATATAGTGCTGTTCGATGTGGCACCTGGATTTAGAGCTAATGATATCGTTCTTCTTTTGGCTGAAAAAGGTATTGCTTGTAATACTACTGGTCCAAATACGATCAGAATGGTCACCCATTTAGATGTTTCTTCGGAGATGATTGACATGGCAATCGAAAACATAATACATTTACATCCAATTGCCCATAAATAACTTTAACAGATGAATAAAATCCTTATAGCCAACAGAGGTGAGATCGCATTGCGCATTATGCGTTCTGCACGTGAAATGGGAATAAAAACAGTTGCTGTATTTTCTGAGGCTGATAGAGAAGCGTTACATGTACTTTATGCTGATGAAGCAATTTGCATTGGCCCGGCTCCGTCAAATCAATCTTACTTATTAGGAGAAAAAATAATAGAAGCCTGCAAGGCTAGCGGAGCTGAAGCAATACATCCTGGATATGGTTTCTTATCGGAAAATGCTGGCTTTGCAAGGTTAGTTAAAGAATCAGGATTAATTCTGATTGGGCCAACGCCTGAGGCAATGGAAATTATGGGAAATAAATTATCGGCCAAAGCAGCTGCTTTGAAATATAATATTCCCATGGTGCCGGGCACCGAAGAAGCAATTACCGATATTGAAGAAGCAAAGGCAAGAGCCATTGAAGTTGGATTCCCGATTCTGATTAAAGCTGCTGCCGGTGGCGGTGGAAAAGGAATGAGGGTGGTAGAGCAAGTGACCGACTTTGAAGAGCAAATGCAGTTGGCAGTTAGTGAAGCTACATCAGCCTTTGGTGATGGATCTGTATTTATTGAACGTTATGTTTCGTCGCCACGACATATAGAAATTCAAGTTCTTGGAGACACTCATGGTAATATTGTTCATTTATTTGAACGTGAATGCTCTATTCAAAGAAGACATCAGAAAGTAATTGAAGAAGCCCCATCTAGTATTTTAACTGAAGAAACTCGTCGAAAGATGGGAGCCTGTGCAGTAGATGTAGCGCGTTCTGTAAGTTATGTGGGTGCTGGAACAGTTGAGTTTATTCTGGATGAAAACCTCGATTTCTTTTTCCTTGAAATGAATACCAGACTTCAGGTAGAGCACCCCGTTACTGAAATGATAACCGGTTTGGATCTGGTAAAAGAACAGATTAAGATTGCCAGAGGTGAAAAACTTTCCTATAAACAAGAGGATTTGAAGATTAATGGGCATGCGCTTGAACTGAGAGTATATGCTGAAGATCCGGAAAACAATTTCTTGCCGGATATAGGCGTATTGCAAACATACAATACACCAAAGGGGAACGGAGTTCGTGTTGATGATGGTTTTAAACAGGGCATGGAAATTCCGATCTATTATGATCCAATGATTGCGAAGTTAATCACATACGGTAAGGATAGGGAAGAGGCAATTGAACGGATGATCCGTGCCATTGATGAATATGACATTACGGGTATAAAAACTACTCTTGCTTTTGGGAAATTTGTAATGCAGCACAATGCTTTTAAAGGTGGTAATTTTGATACTCATTTTGTAAGTAAATACTTTAGTGCAGAAAGTTTGAAAAATGAAGATGAGGATGAGGCCCTCATGGCAGCTTTAATTGCGGTAATTTCATTGAAAAAGCCCGATGTGGTGCCGATACAAAACCAGGTGGAAGTAGTGAGCAACTGGAGAAAAAATAGAGTTAAGTTTAATTAATAAATATGTTTACAGGAATAATAGAAACACTTGGGGAGGTTACAGATATAATGTCGGAAGGTACAAACAAACATTATATCGTACAATCGAATTTAAGTAATGAGCTAAAGATAGATCAAAGTGTTTCGCATAACGGGGTGTGCTTAACTGTGGTAGCGTTGTCAGAAAATACTCATACGGTTACGGCAATAGAAGAGACGCTGCAGAAAAGCAATCTCAATGAGTTAAGGATAGGTAATAAAGTAAATCTGGAGCGCTGCATGTTAATGAATGGACGATTGGACGGGCATATTGTTCAAGGCCACGTAGATCAAACAGCAGTATGCATTAAGAGAGCTGAGCTTGACGGGAGCTGGGAGTACAGGTTTAAGTATGATTCTAATAGTGGGAATGTTACCGTAGAAAAAGGATCTGTGTCAGTTAATGGTATCAGTTTAACGGTAGTAAATTCAGATATTGATGAATTCTCTGTATTCATAATACCTTACACCTTTGAACACACTAATTTACATGAGGTTAATGTAGGTAGCACAGTAAACCTTGAGTTTGATATTATAGGTAAATACGTTGCCAGACTAATAAACAGGTAGTTATCTTTTTAATTCGACAATCTTGTTTTTAATAAATCCGATCAGCTTTGTTTGCTCTTTAGGGTTGATTGTCTTTAAGTATTGCTCATAATAGTCAATTGCATTCTTCTTGTCGTTAAGCTTTGTTTCGTAGACAAGAGCAATATTATACAACAGGCTTCCATTGTTTTCGAATTGGAGGCCTTTTTTATATGCTGCATTTGCTTCAGTATTCTTGTTTACACCTTCAAATGAATCTCCAAGTAAGCCATAATAGCTGGCAATTTTGGTTGATATTCCTTCTTGTATTGCTTTTTCGAGGTAAGGAATAGCATTTTTATAATCTTTTAATCCTCTGTAGCTAAGTCCAATGGAATAATATAATGCTTCGCTATCCATCGACTTACTTTCTATTACTAAAAAATTCTTTAATGCATTTTTGTAATCAAGAATGAAAAAATAAGATTTTCCCAGATTATTGAGGACAAAGGTCGAGCTATCACCATAACTTAATAATTTCTCTCCGGTTTTGATAGCTTCATCATATTTTTTATTCGCCATACTAATAGGCATTTTCATTTTGAGCAGTTGCAGATTTGTGCTATCTGCATCTAAGGCCGGTTGTAATATATTACTTGCCTTGTCAAAAAAGTTCATTTTAAAATAGAGCTCGCACAAATCAAATACCACATCCGGATCAATAGGATTTATTTCATTCGCTTTTTTAAGATAACCTATTTTAGCCAGGTTCATTTCTCCCTTATTCAAATTGGCTAATTGCTTATATACAGTAAAATTTGTGCTATCGATTTTAAGGATATCCATGTAATATGCCTTGGCCTTTTCATCGTTTCCTCTTCTAAGGTTGATATTTGCAAGGCTAAACAATACTGGTAAGTTCTGAGGTTGTTTATCGTGGAGCTTTAAATAATTTTTTTCTGCTTCCGGAAGTTTGCCTGCCATCATATTGGCATAAGCAAGTTGCGATATTTCTTTTTCATCCTGAGTATCCTCAGCATAAATGCTTTTTAAAAAAATCAAAACATATTGGCAGGGTAATTGGTTGAATTATAATATAAAATGAATATTAATCTTAATTAAAATACGAATATGGATACTTTAAAGAAGTTTGAATTGATGCAGAAAATCGTAAGAGAATTAGAAGACTTACAGCACTCACAACAAGCAATAATTCAAAAAATAGGGAAAATTGAAGTTGATAATATAGAGCTTGGAGATAAAAGGTTAGAGAAGGATTTGCCTGATATGCATCAAAGAGTTTCAGATAATTTGGACACGATTGTTGGCATACTCGACTATTTTGCAGATAAAACTCAAAACTTTGGTAACAAAAACAATGTTGATGCCTTAAAAGAACAGCAAGCTATAAACGACGCCACAGGTAAATAAAAGTCTAAACGCAATGAAATGCCCGCAACTTGCGGGCATTTTACTTTAGATCTACCGGTAGATATATGCAAAAAGAAGAGCCTTTACCCAGTTCACTTCTGACTATAAGTTTGCCATCATTTTTCTCCATAAACTCTTTGCATATCACCAGGCCTAATCCTGTGCCTTTCTCATTCATTGTACCCCTTGTGGATATGTTATCTCCATTATGTATTTTTTGGAGTGCAATCTCTGACATTCCAACGCCGTTGTCCTCGATACGAAGTTCAATAAAGCCATTTTTGTATACAGCTGTTATATGTATTTCACAATTTTCATTACAAAACTTAATGGCGTTGTTTAATATGTTTCTAACTACAATCTGTATCATCAGTCTATCAGCATAAACCATCTCACCTGGAAAAACATCTTGTATTATTCGAATATTTTTTGCCTCTGCCGCTGGTAAGTGATAGTTGATTTCATTGACCAGGATATTTTTCAGATCAAAGAAGTCCCGATCGATTCCATAACCTTTTAATTGGCTTCTAGACCAATGCAAAATATTATCTAAAAGTTCTGTGGTATATAAAATGTCTCTGCTTAAAGTGGGCGACAGTGTTTTGAATTCTTCAATAGTAATTACATCGTCTGAGGTCATTTTAAGGATTTCTCCAAGGTTAACCAAAGGCCCTCGTAAATCATGAGCGATTATGGAAAATACCCTGTCTTTAAGTTGATTAAGCTGTTGAAGTTCTGTTGTCTGTGATTTAGAACGTAGCGCTTCCTTTCTTAATGTAGTAAGGTCCTGTAGTTTTATAATGACCGCCTCGCTGTTTAATTTAAGCTGATTTTCATTTAAAGTTCTGATTTCTGCTTCCAGTTCAAATGATCCGTTATGGTTTTCTATTTTTAATTCGATTTTCCCCGATTGCCTTTCTTTAATCAATGCAGCAAGCTTTTTGTGGTCGGGAAAAAGCGCTTCAATCTGAGTTCCTATTATTTTACTTTTCTTAATATCTGATAAGTATCTTCTAAAAGAAGAGTTATAATCAATTACCCTGTTTTTGCTATCCAGTATAACGAAACCATCTTGCATTAGTTCTAATACTTTTTCCCTTGCAACAGGTAAAATATCGAAGAGCTTAAAACGATAGATGGCAATGCTGATTAAAAATACTGTAATAATAAAAGCAAAAGGGGTAATATCGAGTTGACCGAAAGGTCTGAACCCCAAAAAATAGGTGATATTTGTTATCCAGGGTATAAATGCAGCTATTATTATACTATAATTTTGACTTTTGTAAATAGGGTCTGATTTGCGAAACGTGATAATTAATAAGTAGCTTCCAGTAGCCAATAACAGATAGAAATATAAAGTGAATATCCAAAATGATGGTCCCATTTCAAGAGCAACCATTGGAAAATCCCCTGTAGTGTCCATATGGTAACTTTTAAAATGTAAATGGTGATAATCATTTGTCCAAACCATTAATATGGGAATAACTGCTGTGGCAATTAGAATAAACATATTTATTTTATTCTGGTACCAATGATCCTTTCCTGATAGTTTTAAACAGAATAGAAGCCAGGATAATGGAAGCAGAGAGATACCTATATACTCAATACTTATCCAAAGTTTTGCTTGTTCAATTGTGGTGCTTGCTAACTCAAAGCCATACGCAAATGACCATATGGCACTTGAGAACATCATAATGCCAAAAAAGCGAACGGCTCCTCCTTCTTTTCTATAGATATAATAAGATAGCAGGAGAGTAGCTGTGCCAAATAAAATTAGAACAATCGAGTATAAATTAAATGTAAAATCCATTAAACAGCAGGGTAATAATAATGAGGGATAAGAGGACAACAATGATATTGTGTTGATCTTTTAAGATAAAACTACGTAATTTAGATACAAATTAAAAATATTCTTAGTTTTACATAGTAATAGTCGTTTAATTAATAAAATACTAATCATTCTAATATGAAAAAATTAATCTTATCAGCATTATTTGTTTGCTTTAATCTGGTTGCTTTTAGTCAGGTGTTGCCTAGCTTCCAAATGGGCTTAAAGGCCGGAGCAAACCTTTCAAAATTAAGTACGGAAAATACATTTAGCAGTGACAATAGGGCTGGTTACTATGCTGGTATATGGACCCGCATCGGTGCAGCAGGTATTCATTTGCAGCCAGAGCTTTATTTGAGTGGTAAAAACACCACATTAAAAGCGAGTTCAGGAGAAGAAAATAAAGTTAAGTTTACCAGTTTAGATGTACCTATACTGATAGGTACAAAACTTGGCGCAGCTGGTGTTGGCCTAAGGTTAAATACAGGTCCCGTAGTTTCCTTTATTTTGGACGATGAACAGTCATTTGGACAAGCCGCAGGAAGCGTATTTAAAGGTAATTTTAAAGGACAGAATTTCGCCTGGCAATTTGGCGCAGGTGTCGATATTGGTAATTTAGGTCTTGATCTAAGATACGAAGCCGGGCTTTCTAAAATCGGAAAAGATGGCTATAACGATACCAAACTGAGCCTTTTTACTTTCGGACTGGCTTACAGGGTGTTCTAGTAAATAAAAGTTTTCCACATTTTGTATAAAAGGGTAAATGTAAATCATTTACCCTTTCTTTTTGGCTTTAAAATTGATGATGCTTCCGTCCCTACTTAAATCAAATTGATCATGAATATCAAAGAACTATTGCTAAACGGTCAAAGCTTCTCTAAGCTGCTAAATCAGTTCTCAATCGAGGCAAATGATGTGAAAATTCAGGATGAAGATGTCCTTCTTGCTGATCATAAATTAGAACACCAGGAGATTGTTAAAGAAAACATTTGTATTGAAGGTAAAAACAAAGATGGGATTGTTAACTTCTTTGGCACTTTACATTACAATTTATTAAGTAAGCTGGCAGTATTTGAAATGCATGGGTTTGAGCAGATTTCCAAACCACAGGTATGCTAAGTGTTTTTTAACACTTCTTTTATTTCATATTCAAACGCCCCTTTTATCGGGCGTATAGGAGTTTCTTTGGAATCACTTAGTACCTTAATGTAACAAGCCCCAAAATAGAATATAAAAGAAGAATAAAATACAAACAACATAATTAGAACAATAGAACCAGAAGTACCATAAATGTTGCCTATTCCACTGAGCGGAAGCATTATTCTTAGTATATATTTACCTATTGTGAATAATACCGCTGTTAACAAACCGCCCTTTAGTGCAGCTTTCCAGGTTGGCCGGCCATTAGTTAAAAATTTAAACAGTACTGTAAACCAGATCATTACAATGGCTATAAATAAAAGCTGATTTAACATTGAAAGAAATATTTTTCCAAAAGTAGGAGCGGCCGTGTTTATGTACGAACCAATAAATGCCTGAATGCTATCGGTTATAAAACCCATCGTAAATAACAGTCCGGCCAGTAAAATGATTATCATTGAGCGTGCCCTTAACTTCATTTTAAACATAAACCCTGCATGTTCTTTATTTGCAATAGACCAGATTTGGTCCATAGAATTTTTAATAACAGTGAACAGTGTAGTGGCTACAAATAAGAAGAAAATAAAGCTGAGTAAAGTTGCATACCATTTATGATCAATTCCTCTTATATTTCTTAAGGTCTGTCTGATTTGCCCTGTACTGGTATCATCCAAAATACTGGCCAGACGCTCGAACATTCTTGAAGCGAGTATTTTTCTGTCAATAAAGTACCCAAAAAGTCTAATTAATATAATCAGGATAGGAGGTAGTGCAAAATTTGCAAAAAAAGCGGTGGCCCCAGCTAAACGTAATGGATCGTTTTTTTGAAATAATTTAAATGCTGCTTTGAAATGTATACAAAACAGCATTATCTTGTTAACTCTATTAATCTCCATTTGCACATTATAGCCTTGAACCCCGAAAGTAACTATTTTTTTTATAAGTTCCCTCTTAGTTCTTGTTCGCGTTCCAGAGACTCGAACAGTGCTTTGAAATTTCCTGCACCAAAAGATTGGGCCCCTTTACGTTGTATTATTTCAAAAAATAAAGTCGGACGATCCTCAACCGGTTTAGTAAATATTTGGAGCAAATAGCCTTCCTCGTCACAATCTACAAGAATTCCAAGTTCTTTTAGTTGTACTATTTCTTCATCAATTTCTCCAACTCGTTCTGGCATCATATTGTAATAGGCTTCAGGGGGTGCACTTAAAAACTCAACCCCTCGAGCTTTTAATTCCTTTACCGTAGCTAAAATATCTTTAGTTGCTACAGCAATATGTTGCACCCCTTCGCCTTCATAAAACTCCAGATATTCCTCGATCTGCGATTTCTTTTTGCCTTCTGCTGGTTCATTGATCGGGAATTTAGAGTAGCCATTCCCATTACTCATCACCTTGCTCATCAGGGCTGAATATTCTGTGTTGATCTGTTTGTCATCGAACGAAAGAATGTTTACAAAACCCATTACATCTTCGTACCATTTAACAGTTTCATTCATTCGGTTCCAGCCCACATTGCCAACACAGTGATCTATATAAAGCAAACCCGTATCAACGGGGTTGTAATCACTTTCCCAATCCCGATATCCCGGTAAAAAGGAACCATTATAGTTTTTACGCTCGATAAACATATGTACCGTTTCGCCATAGGTATAAATACCTGACATGCGTACTTCACCATGCTCATCAGTTTTAGTAACCGGTTCTAAATATGGCTTAGCGCCACGTTTGGTGGTTTCTTCAAAAGCGCTGTAAGCGTCGTCTACCCATAAGGCTAATATTTTAACTCCATCACCATGTTTTTTTACATGTTCAGAAATCTGGTTGTCAGATTTTAACCCCGTTGTTAATACCAATCTGATTTTTCCTTGTTGCAGTACATAAGATGCCCGATCACGTACCCCTGTTTCCGGACCTGCATATGCTAATGATTGGAAGCCAAATGCTGTTTTATAAAAATGCGCAGCCTGTTTGGCATTTCCTACATAAAACTCTATATAATCTGTTCCATTTATAGGAAGAAAATCTTGCGCTTTGGCAATCTTTTCTGCAAATGTTTGTGTAGTCATTTTAGTATTATTTGAATAATAAGTTAGTTTTTATCTTCTTTTTCCTTAAAAAATTCTGTGTTGTGAACTGACATACAAAATCTTCCCTTCAAGATTTTGAGGAAGCGGGCAACAGCTGAATTTTTTACTCGATATTTTCCTGCCAGCTTTTATGATAACTTTCATCTTCAATATTAACTGCATCTTCAGTAAGCATTAATGGTCTGAAAGGATCTATCATAACTGCAAGCTCATCTGTACTTTCCTTGCCTATAGACTTTTCTACTGCACCCGGATGTGGGCCATGCGGAATACCTCCCGGGTGTAAAGTAATCTGGCCTTTAACTACGCGCTTTCTACTCATAAAATCTCCGTCAACATAATAAAGTACTTCATCACTGTCTACATTACTATGATTATAAGGAGCAGGTATAGAAAGGGGATGGTAATCGTATTTGCGGGGCACAAAAGAACAGATCACAAAATTGTGTCCTTCAAATGTTTGATGAACAGGCGGTGGCTGATGCAAACGACCAGTAATTGGTTCGAAGTTATGAATAGAGAATGCCCACGGGTAATGAAAGCCATCCCATCCTATAAAATCAAAAGGGTGGGTTCCATAGATATAAGGATACATTAGTCCTTGTTTTTTAATCAGCACCTTAAAATCACCAAATTCATCAATGGTTTCCAGATCTGTTGGTCGCTTAATATCCCGCTCGCAATAAGGGGAGTGTTCCATTAATTGTCCATATTCATTACGATAGCGCTTAGGTGATCGGATAGGGCTAAAGCTTTCTACAATAAACAAACGATTCTTTTCGTCATCAAATTCCATCTGATAAATGGTTCCCCGTGGCACTACCAGGTAGTCGCCATATTCAAAGCGGATCTTTCCAAAGCCTGTTTTTAAGGTGCCGGTACCTTCATGTATAAAAATTACCTCATCTGCCTGGCTATTCTTATAGAAATAATCGGTCATTGATTTTCTTGGAGCGGCCAGAGAAATGTGTAAATCACTGTTTACCAATACTGGTTTACGACTTTGTAAATAATCATCTTCAGGTTTGATATTAAAACCGATTAAACTGGTATGGCGTAAATGTTTTTCACGGGCAATCTTAGGCTCTACAGAATATGGTTCTCCTAATGACTTTACAATAGTAGGTGGATGGCAGTGATAAACGAGTGAATATAGGCTTGAAAACCCTTCAGTAGAGACTAATTCTTCTGCATATAATTTACCATCTGGTTTACGAAAAACAGTATGGCGTTTAGCAGGTATAGTTCCTAAGGTATGATATATAGGCATAGCAGTAGGTATTTGGTTAAAATGTAATTTAATAACGATTAAAACGTGCAAAACGTTTTAAATAAAGCAGGATGGTTTGGAGCTTAAAGGGAATATTGCGCGAAAATGATTTTGGAAAGCATGGCATATCTAAATGAAGCCAATGCTTGCCTGGCTATCTGACTCTGATATATAAAATTGCTTTGTATCATTTTTCTTTTGCGGTGGCTAAATTAAGTATTTAATCTGCTAATCAACAAATTGTAGGCGATAATTCTCTGCGAAAATTATTTAGTCTGTTTGCCTTATTTTTTATATAGATTTGAATAACTACAAAAAACTATTGATCATATGAAACTGGTATCCTATAAAACAGAAGACAGAGAACACCTTGGTGTTTTTGTAAACGGACACATTTACAATTTAAATTCATGCGATAAACAATTGCCTGATGAGATGAATGCCTTTTTGCAAGGTGGTGAAGTTTTGATGGGCCGTGCAAAAAAAGTTGATAGTCAGATCAAATCAGGAGAGCTGTCACCAAAGCAGGAAGCTTTTTTTGAATTGCTTGCTCCGGTACCTCATCCAGCCTCGTGCAGAGATGGTTATGCATTTCGTCAGCATGTAGCTGCTGCCCGAAGAAATCGTAAAGTTGATATGATTGCGGAGTTTGACCAATATCCAATCTTTTATTTTACCAATCATAATGCCATCCAGGGTCCCGGCGAAATTGAATGTATGCCCGATCATTTCCAAAAACTTGATTTTGAATTGGAAGTAGCCGCAGTAATAGGCAAAAAAGGAAKAAATATTACAGCTGCAGAGGCAGATGATTATATAGCTGGTTTTACCATTATGAATGATATGAGTGCCAGAACATTACAAATGGAAGAAATGCTGTTAAATCTTGGGCCTGCCAAAGGCAAAGATTTTTCTACCGTAATAGGACCATGGCTGGTAACTCCAGATGAGTTGTTAGAATACAAAACCTCAGCTAAATCAGGACACACTGGTAATACTTATAATCTTGAAATGACATGTACCGTGAACGGTAAACAAGTGTCTGCAGGAAACATGGCAGATATGGACTGGACTTTTGCTGAAATTATTGAACGTTGCGCGTATGGTGTAGATATTTTACCAGGCGATGTAATCGGATCCGGTACTGTTGGAACAGGATGTTTTCTTGAATTGAATGGTACAGGATTATTAAATGACCCAAATTTTAAGCCTCAATGGCTGCAGGACGGTGATGTTGTAGAAATGGAAATCACAGGTCTTGGTCATTTAAGTAATACCATTAAGAAGGTCGATACCGATTTTTCTATTTTGACCTTGAAGAAGAAGTAATTATTTCCTTTCGACTATTATGGCTACGTCATCTCGTATGTCTACGTCATCTCGACGATAGGAGAGATGACGGGCTCTTGTCGTGATGACATAACATATATCAATCAATAACTTTATGCTAACCCTCAATACTTCCGATTTAAGCCCTATGCAATTGCAGAACTATATGCAATATGCAATTGCACCAAGACCAATTTGTTTTGCCACAACTATCGATCAGGCTGGAAATATTAATTTGAGCCCCTTTAGTTTTTTTAATATGTTTAGTACCAACCCGCCATTGTGTATATTTTCTCCGGCAAGAAGGGTACGGGACAATACAACCAAACATACACTCGAAAACATATTAGAGGTTAAGGAGTGTGTTATTAATATTGTAAATTATCCTATGGTACAGCAAACCAGTTTAGCGAGTACTGAATACCCAAAAGGAATAAATGAATTTGAAAAGGCCGGGTTTACCATGCTCCCTTCACAATTGGTTAAGCCACCAAGGGTTGCAGAGGCTCCTGTGCAGATGGAATGTGTGGTCAGGGAAGTAATTCACCTGGGAGAAAATCCAGGGGCAGGGAACCTTATATTGGCCGAGGTAAAGCTAATTCACATTAAAGAAGAGATATTAGACGAAGAGGGGAAAATTGATCAGGCGAAAATTGATCTTGTAGCACGCTTAGGGGGCGATTGGTATTGCAGGGTGACACCAGAAAATTTGTTTAAAGTAGCTAAGCCATTAACAACACTTGGAATAGGTGTGGACGCATTACCTAAAGCAGTTCGTAATTCAACTGTATTAACGGGTAACGACCTAGGGAAACTTGGTAATATGGAACATTTACCAACTGACGATGAAATTGACGCATTCAGAAATGTACCAGATGTTAAGGAGATTTTAGACGCAACTATTGGTGATGCTAATAATCGTGAACGTGAGCTCCATGAACTTGCTAAAGAGTGGCTGGCGCAGGGCAAGGTGAACGACGCGCTAAAGATAGTATTGCTATAGGATACTGATTACTTTTATAAAACGTTTTTTGTAAAAACCATCATCCAGACTGGTAATTGTTACTCCTCTTTTCTTTCCCGAAGAAGAATGAATGAATTTGATTTCATCTCCATCTATAGAATAGATAATCCCAACATGGCCGGGGGTTCTTGATCTGCTATTCGTTCCGGTGAACAGGATTACATCTCCAATTTTTGCGTCCTCTAGCTTTTTGGCTTCACCACTTGTTGCAAATTCTCTGGATGAACGAGGCACTTTAAAACCAAAATTGCTGAAAACGTAATTGACAAAGCCGGAGCAGTCAAAACCTTTGCTAGGACTACTGGAAGCCGAGCGGTACCGGATACCAAGCATAGATCTTGCAAATTCCAATAAGCGATTTGGCGAAGCATTGATTGCTGATTTCTTATCCTGATCTGGTACTTCCTGGCTAAGCTTATGCACCAGTTCCTGAAATTGAACGGGTATAGAAGTTTGCGACTTAGCTGCCGTAAAACTTAAAAGTATTACACTGAATAGAATAATGGTTTTCTTCATATCAATCGGGTTAAAGATATTAAAATTATCTTTGAACCCTAAAAATGTTGATAAGTTGTTGATTATGGCGTTGTTACCGCAACAGGAATTACTTTTCCGTTAAAAAATTTATGTCCTGTTCTGGCAAAATCAGCGACATATTTACCCATTTCGAAAGCTAAAACCGGCGATTGGTAACCCGGGAATGCTTGCTCAAGCATCTCTGTTTGCGCAGAACCAAGAGCCAGGCAGTTTACCTTAATACCAGTTTCTGCCAGTTCAAATGCCAGGCATTCAGTTAAAGTATGTAAAGCAGATTTGCTCGAAGAATAGGCCGAAAGCCCCGGAAATTTAACACTTCCCTGGAACCCACCCATACTGCCAATGTTTACGATATGACTACTCTCACCCATCAAAGGAATTAGGTTTTGGATCATACTAAAATGCCCCACAACATTGCTTTCAAACATCTCATAAAGATCAGCATGAGTAGTTTCCAGAAATGGTTTATTAATTAATGCGCCAGCATTATTTATTAGAATATCAACCTTGCCAAGTCTTTCTTTTAAAAAGGGGATTAGGGCCGCATAGTCGTCATTTACAATATCAAACTCTACGGGCAGCAGTGTACAATCAGGATTAATGCCTTTTGCTATTTCCAAAAGTTTACGTAACTTATCAGAAGACCGGGCAATGCATACTACCTTGTTCTCACTACTTAATGTAAATTCTAAAGCGGCTTCAAAACCAATTCCGCTGCTTGCACCGGTTAATACTATATTCATTAATTATCTTCTTCAGTGATTAATTGACTAACGGGATTTTCGATTACATGTAATCCATCATTAATCAGTTTTTTATGTTCAGCTTCGTTCTCAGACTTAAGCTCTAAATAATTGCGGACCTCTTTTTCCAATTCGGGGAAAAGTTTTTTATGGTGTAAAATTTCAAGCATTTCAAGTGCTGAAAGCCAATCCTGGCGATGTTCTGTCTTTATTTTTTCAAACAAAACAGGTAATTGCTCAAAGCCTGCCTCGTTCTCTCTTATCAAACGCATGCTTTTATAGATGTCATGAAGCTTTTGTGTATTCTCGTCGTAACTTACTTTATGAGTGTGCTTATCGCTCACATGTGTAATTTCCTCATAAGAACCTTTATCTGCCGCACCATTAAATACAGAAACAATGGTCGCACCAACAGCCATGTCGTATACGCCCCAGTCTGGTTGGAAAAGTATATTTCCGTTACTTTCCTTAACTGTACAATCTTCAAACCTGATAAGGAAAGTTTTTTTATTTTTCTGATGGATGATCTTAACAATACCTTTTACAGAAATACCACTTTCAAACTCCAGGATGGCCAGATTAAAAGGCTTGATACCGCATTTCAATAATTGAAATGTGTCCATATCTTCCAGCGGCGTATCCATTCCCTTCAGTTTACCTACCGGCGATGAGAAACCATCTTTGTGATGAAATTTGCCATGATCTTCAAGTTGTTGACCTTCAAAAGCAAGGGCCGATGGTCCGGTGGTTTTTATAAACGTAAGCTCATCATTCTGATCGATACCCATATCTGTAAATACTCCAGTTACCTGTAAACCAGAACTGTAAACAGCAGTTGCCGGGTTTTTACATTCAATAGCTTTAACAATACTTTCTGAACCTCCGCGCCTGAATGCCATTGTATCTGCAAAATCTTCCAAAACATCAATCAGATTTTGGAAAGTTTCGGTTACAAATAATTGAGGCTGTGGCTTAGTAATGTCGTATGGGTAATTTATGGTGTCTTTATTATACCATAATTTTTTTACATCGGGCTTCATGCACGAGGAGCTTTCTCCAATTGATGATAGCAGGCCAGCYCCGTAAATCTTAGGGTTTTCTAAGGTGCCTATCAGGCCATACTCTACAGTCCACCAATGTAATCTGCTCAATAAAGCCATTTCTGAAGGCTCGCCCATATCCTCAGAGATTTGTTGTAAGCGCTGTTCAGCCCTTGCAATTTCCTGTTCCTGAACATCGGCAGCCTCTTTTAATATAGAGAGGTGTCGTATAGCTTCGTACAAGTCAAAATCTTTTGAAGAGAACATCGCCTTGGCACCAATAGAGCCGAAATAACTTAGGTAATTATTATAATCAGTATCCGCAATAATTGGTGCATGACCTGCCGACTCATGAATAATATCGGGAGCAGGAGTATATTCTATATGATTAATCTGACGGATATYGGCTGCAATAACAAGTACACGGTATGCCTGATATTCCATGAATGCCGAAGGTGGAATAAATCCATCCACAGTAACTGCACCCCAGCCTATTTTGCCAAGATTGTCGTTCATGTTTTGCAAATCAGGAATATGTTCAATACTAAGACCTGCCCGTTGTAAGCCCTTTATATATGGATAATAAGCAACATGTTTTAAATAGCTATAATTTTGACGCATCACATACCTCCATACTGCCTGATCGACTGGCGTATATCTTTCGTAATGTTGCTCTACAATAAATTGCTTTAGATGCGTTGGCAACTTAGCTACTTGTGGATTATTAAAGTCATTAAAATCGCTCATTTCTAAAATTGAATATGAAGCGTCTAAGTTAAGGCTATAACAGGCTTTAAACAAGTAAAATTAATTGGATTATAGACACAGCGAACTACTTTTTTACTTTAAACGAAAAGTGCTTTTGAGAAAAATAACTGAAAACAGTTAGAATAGTGGTAATAATAATCTTGGAAATAGTTGGGTAAAATCCGAAAGATAAAAACACCTTAAGCAGGGCATAGTTGAGCAGAATATTTGTAGCTACTACAGATCCATATCTAAACAACTGGATCCGTCCTTTTAAGTCTGATTTTGTAAAAATCAAATACTTATTTAATATAAAACCAATAAAGAAAGTAATTACAGATTCTATGGCCAAAGCTGCTGTTGGTGCAGTAATTAGGTTCGGAAAGAAAGGTATAGAGAGATGAACATCTTTTTGATGCAATACCCAGTTATAGCAAATATAATATACTACAATTCCAGTGGCTGCAGTGGTGCCGCCAGACACCATGTATCTGAATGTATGAATGGGTAGCCAGCGAGAGAATGGAGGATAAAAGAAATCTATTATTTTTAATAAGGCTTTCCTCATGCAATTAGTTTGCTGTTAGTTTATTTTCAATCATCCTGTTATTGTATTGCTGGATAAATGCTTTCAGGTATTTCTCCATTTTCTCTGCAATTAACGGTTCTTTTTCCAGAATGTTGTTTTTTGTTAAACGATCTGTTTTTAAATTATACAAAGCGTTATTTTCTTTCCCATCATTAATTAACAGATAATCGCCCTGGTAAAAGCTAAAAGTACCATCGTTATTATTCACAGCAAAGTTATCATTACCTTCTTTAAATGCATCAAAACCTAATGCAAAATAAGGCTTATCGTAATGTAAATAGTTTAATACGGTTGGCATGATGTCTATCTGTTGCACAACTTTATCAGCTTTTCCTTTTAAGTTTCCGCCCGGATAATACAACACAATTGGGATTGAGAAATATCCTGGTGTTGTTTGATATTCAGGGTAGTAAGAAACAGTTGCATGGTCTGCACAAAGGACAAACAAGGTGTTTTTATACCAAGGCATAGTTGACGCTGTTTTAAAAAAGTTGCGCAAAGCCATATCTGTATAGCCAAAAATTTCCTGTACCGGAAGAGGGCCTTTAGGAAACTTGCCTTTGTATTCATCCGGTAACCTAAACGGATGATGAGATGATAAAGAAAAGAAACTTGAAAAGAACGGCCGTTTAAAGGTATTCATGGTTTGCGCCATGTACTGCATAAAAGGATCATCCCAAATTCCCCAAGTACCATCGGTATCACCAGTGTTTTTATACTCGTTTTGTCCGAAGTAATGTTTTATACCTGCAAGGTGGGTGTACGATGAAAAACCCATTGAACCATTTGGGGCACCATGAAAAAATGCCGTCTCATATCCTTTATCACTTAATAGCTTAGCAATGCTGGTAGTTTTATTGCCAGAATAGATGGAAAGAATAAAGGGCTCTCTGATACTTGGAACACCCGTAATAACAGAAGGCAAAGCATCAATAGATTTGCGGCCGTTGGCATAGGTATGAGTGAAGGTGTAACTCTGGGAAATCAAAGAATCAAGAAAAGGAGTATAGCCTTTGTATTTTCCTCCGTCCAGATCAGTATTTAGGCTTCCCACGTGCTCTTTCCCTAAACTTTCAATAATTAGAAAAACTACATTGAGCGGCTTAAACTTACCGGTATCAGTAGGGATGTGGATCGGATTGTAAATAGAATTTAATGTCTGTTCATCATAAAAATGAACAGGTTTTAACTTAGAAGCTTTAAGTGTTCTGAATATGCAAAATGGTGTATTTAAAACCAGGTTCATCTGATCAGGTGTATCCACAAATTCACCGGCATTACTAAGTGTAATTGGCCTAGTTCCAAAACCCCAGCCGCCTCTAATTCCAGTAAGGCAGGCTAGCGCTATACCTAGCATAAGCGCGGTATGTAATAAATAAACAGGCCAGGTGAAACGAGGTGCTTTGTTAATTTTAACAAGCTCGTAAAGCTTAATAAATAACCACACAAACACCGCAAAAAGGATCAGAAGGTACCAATAGTCGACAAGAAAGTCACCTAATAGTTTAAGCTTGTTTTGCTCGTTTTTAAACTGACTGTAAACTGTTGCTGTGGTACGCTTTAAGGTATACTTATAATAGGCAAAATCGGCAAAGTTTGCCATTATACCTATGCTGTTGGTGATAATGAAAAGCCATTTGCAGAACTTTTGATATCCTTCCTTGTACCTGAAAGTGAAGGGAATAACATGTAATAATATAAATATAAGGTTAATGTACAGCAGGGCGGAAACATCAAATTTCACACCTCCATATAGGATAACAAGATACTTAGAGAAAGTAATGCCTTGAAATAAGCTATGGTTGAAGGCATAAAAGCCCAATCTGCAAAGCGTATATAAAACCAATACAATAAAAAACCGGTATGCCAGTGCCAGGTAAAGATTTACCTCTTTTGTGTTCTTAATTTTCAACTGCCTTTAATTAGAGGCAGTAAAACTAAGTATTTTGAAAACGATTTGTTAACAATAAATTTACGATATGTTCTTTTTGAAATATTGATGACGAGGAACTACCTGGGTAATGCCACAAAATCAATTACTGCACAATAGCCGTATTTTTTGTGAGGTTGAATACTTACCCCAATATAGTTTAACCCATAGGAATCATTTAAGATCATTTTTCTATGTCCAAGATCTGGAACACCTTTATCAAGCAATAACATACAAATATTGTCCAGACCCGAAGAAAAACCAAATGCAAGGTTTTCACCATTGGATCTTTTAGGGTAAATCTCTGATATTCTATCTTTAACCGACCTTCCGTCACTGGAATTGTGCCCGCTAAAATTGTTGCGGTTCATATCCCTTGCATGTTGTTTTGCTACTATGCTTAAAGCCTCGTCTGGCCAAAGCATTGGAAGATCCTTTACCGCTCTAATCTGCTGTGCCAGACTCCGGTAGTACTTATTACTTGTGGTTATTTTAAGCTCATCATAGTTGCTATACTTCATGGCTTTTTTGTTGTGTGCCTCCACAAAATCCTGAAAATAAGTATTAAAGAATTTTTCGCCATCCATACGCGCCAGATTCATATAGATAACCAGATCCTTTTCTTCCCCGGTAAGGTAACTGGAGTTGCCCGCGGTGTTGGCCATTTTTAGCTCCTCTTTAGACCATGTGTAGTCGTCGGATGTGTTTTTGACTTGCGTACTTGTAAAAATAGAAAATAGAAAAAGGATAGATATCGAAAACAGTTTCATGTTTTGACCAATAGCAAAAGCCAGGCCATACTTGGGGTTACAATACGTAATGCTATTATGTTTATCCCACCATTTGATGTGGGTTTATGAGTTCAGTAAATATATTTAGGACTATTTAAATAATAAAACAACTTCTGTTTATGCCGTAAGTGCAATGTGTTAAAGTTACAGCACATCCGTTTTAGCTTAAGAATCAGGGCAAATCCAGAGCGATGTGAAATTTTAAATAGTTTCCATAAGTTAATAAAAAGTTAATGTATCGTTAGTCTTTAAGCTTTTTTAGAGTTTTACTTTTGTTGAAATTTTTAATACATTGTGATGACCAAACGATTTTAAAACCAACATCTTTTGAAGGGCCTGACTGATTTAGCTTTATTGGATTTACTAAAAGATGATAGCGATGATGCATTTAATGAAATTTATGCACGCTATTGGGACTTGGTGTACGCTGTTGCCTGTAAAAAACTAAATGACCGTGAAGAGGCAAAGGATGTTGTACATGATCTGTTTATGCTCATCTGGGTTAAACGTCATTCGATCAATATCACCACTACATTTGTCGGATACATTTACGTGATCCTCAAAAATAAGCTTACCGATCTTAATCGCAGGCAAACACTTCGTATTAAGCACGATGATGAAGCAATAAAGACCCATCCTTTCGCAGATAATGATGTGTTTGACCAACTTGTATCTAAGGACATGGCACAGCAATTGCAATTAGAAATTCAAGATATGCCTTCCGGAATGCGAAAGGTATTTTTAATGAGTAGGGAAGAACAGCTTTCGGTTAATGAAATAGCCGGCAAATTATCCATTTCTTCTCAAACCGTAAAAAATCAAATTACGAGTGCTCTTAAAAGACTTAGGTCTAAATATCAGGCTAATTAAAATATTTTATTTCTACATAGTACCTCTTTAATTCTTGTTCGTTATGTATTTAGAATGGACGCTAAGAATAAAAAAGAAATCTATAAAGAATTTGGCATTTCCGATCCTTCAGAATTTTTTGAGGATCAGGATGACAAAGAGCAGTTACGCAAGGAGATGCTTGCGCGCATTACTGCAAGCAGGTATGCTCATGACAAACAATCCGCAAACAAGCAAAAACGTATAAGTAAGAAATTGATGCTGGCAATGGCTGCGGCCATTAGTTTTGTTCTGCTCTCGGCTGGTATCGTGTTTTATTACAATTCTTATTTTAAAGCCAACGACTTTGTAATAGTTAAAGTGCCTATGGGCAAAACCCAATTGGTTACACTACCCGATGGTTCCACTGTTTGGCTTAACGCCGCTAGTACCTTAAAATATCCCAAAAAGTTTGGAGCGAAAAGGATAGTTTATCTGGAAGACGGGGAGGGGTTCTTTAATGTGGTTCACAATGAAAAAGTACCTTTTATTGTTGAGTCCTCATCGTTAAAAACATTTGTTCTGGGAACATCATTTGTTGTTAAATCTTATAAAAGCCTCTCTACAGCCTCAGTATCTGTTGTAACCGGAAAGGTAGCGGTTAGTAATCATGACAAACAGATCAGTGTACTTACCCCCAATCAAGAGGTGGTGTATAATAAAGTTACCCACAAGCCGAAAACACTTACAACTAAGGCTGTTGAAAAAACAGAATGGAATAATGGCAAAGTTAATTTAAACGGAGTGTATTTTGAAGAGGCTGTTCTCGCTGTTGAAAATGCATACGGAGTTAAAATAGATTATGACAAGGAATTATTTAAGAATTGCCAGAATACCTTCAACATTAACGCGAAACAAAGTCTTAAAGAAACTTTAGATCTAATCGCCCTGATTCAGGGAATTACTTATCAAATTAAAGAAAAGGAGGTACTGATAACAGGAAACGGGTGTAATTAGACCAGAAAAAATAATGATCAGTACCTGTTGGAGCAGATACTGATCTAAATGTACAGCATGCGGGTAATTCGTCGAAAAATCTTCCGTATGGCTGTTTTGTGTTTCATTTAAACTATAAAACGATTAAAAATATGAAAAAAAACATTACTACACTAATTCTTAAGATAATGAAGGTAGGATTAATAGTGTTTGCTACTTTACTTACTTCTGCCGGAACCCTTTTAGCAGAAACTGTTTTTAGCCAGAATCTTAAAGATGTTAGGGTAACTCTCAACCTTAATGGCGAATCATTAGAAAGAGCAATTGAAAAGATCAGTAAAACAAGTAAGCTTGACTTTTCTTATAACAACAATGAATTACGAAAGGTAAAAGGAATTGTGATAAACGTATCTAACGAGCCGATAACCGAAGTGCTTGTACGTTTATTAGATCAGACGCCATTTTCCTATAGGGAGATAGATCAAAATATTGTGATCTTCAGGAAGAGGAATGAATTGTCTGGAGAGAAGCAATTGATAAAGGGAAAAGTAACCGACGAAACTGGTATACCATTGCCAGGAGTAACGGTACAGATTAAAGGGACCACTTCTTCTGTAACTACTGATGTAAATGGAGTTTATGAACTTAATGTAGCGTCCTCTGCTGATATTTTAGTGTTTTCTTATATGGGTTTAACCACTCAGGAAGTTGTTGTAGGTACACAACAACAGATCAATGTCGTTTTAAAAGACGATCAGAAGATTCTGAATGAAGTTGTTGTGGTTGGATATGGCACACAGAAAAAAATAAATTTGAGCGGTGCAGTTGATGGAATAACCAGTAAAGAAATCGAAAACAGGCCTTTTTCAAGCGTAGGGGCTAGTTTACAGGGACTAATTCCAAACCTTAATATAACTATTTCAAGTGGACAGGTTAATAAAGCACCAGCTTTTAACCTCAGAGGTTATACATCACTAAATGGCGGATCACCTTATATTCTGGTTGATAATGTGCCATTTACTGCCGATGAATTAATGGCTTTAAATCCTAATGACATAGAGAGTGTGTCGACTTTAAAGGATGCAGCATCAGCTGCAATTTACGGTGCCAGAGGAGCTTTTGGCGTAATTTTGATTACAACAAAAACTGCTAAGAGTAACGATCTTAAGGTATCTGCAAATACTTATTACGCAATACGTACCTTGGGTAAGGTTCCTGATATTGTAACTGATCCCCTTAAGACCATGGAGTTTAAGCACGATGCTGCTTATCCGCTATACAACCTGTTTCCAGAAAATGTAAGAGAGTATGCCAGACAACGTTCAGAAAATCCTTCTCTTCCGTCTGTAATTATATCGCCAACAGATCCTAATGCATGGGCATATTATGGATCTACAAACTGGATGAATGAGGTGTATCATAACACTGCCCCAACTTATAGCGCTAATTTCAGCATATCTAAAAGAGACGAAAAACTAAGCTATTATACTTCAGGTGAATATTTCACAAATAAAGGAATGTTGCGCTACGGAAATGATAACTATGATCGGTATAATTTAAGAGCAAAAGCAGATTATAAGCTAAGGAATTGGTTAACTCTTGGTAATAATACCTCTTTTATGTCTAGCACTTATGATGAATCTGTTTATGGCGGGGAAGGCTTCTTTCATAATGTTAACAGGCAGAGTTCTCTTGATGTTCCAAAGAACCCTGATGGAAGCTGGACCTCGACCGGTGCCGCTCTATTGGGAAGATTACAAAGTGGCGGACGTAGTGTAACCAGAAGCAATAATTTTCAAACAACATTTAATGCCAAAGCTGAACTGGTAAAGGATGTATGGGATTTAAAGGCTGATGCTACCTTTAGAAGAATAGATACTGCAGGCAGATCGTTTGATGTACCCGTACCATATAAAACAGGACCTAATTCGGCCATAAGTTATAGTGGTTCGAACCCAACCTGGGCTCAAAATGATACTAGGCTTGTGAGACATAATATTTATAACATTTATACAGATTTTCATAAAACCTTTGGTTTAAAACACTATTTGCAAGTATTGGCAGGCTTTAATCAGGAATATAGATATCGTACCACTAATTCTGTTACACGCAAGGGATTGATCAGCAATACACTACCGTCTATTTCTTTAGCAACCGGTGATATGACCGGTAGTGAACGAATTGAAGATTGGGCAGTAAGGGGATGGTTTTATCGCTTGAATTATATTTTTGATAATAAATACATTCTGGAATTAAATGGCCGTTATGATGGCACTTCACGTTTCCCAAGCGACGATCGTTGGGGATTTTTCCCTTCAGCTTCAGCTGCATGGGTAGTAACGGGTGAAAATTTCTTTAAGCCTGTAGCAGAAAGCATCGGACTTGATTTATTAAAACTACGTGCGTCTTATGGTTCATTGGGTAATCAGGATGTGGATTCATATTTATACATTCCTTCTATGGCATCTGGGCAGATTGATCAGATTCTTGATGGCAAAAGACCCATTCAAGTTCTCCCTCCAGGAGCAGTTGCCCCAAGTTTAACCTGGGAAAAGGTATCAACAATTAACTTTGGTGGTGATGTAAGCTTTCTCAAAAATCGTTTTGATTTGAGTTTTGATGCTTATACCCGGTACAGATTTATGCTCGCTGAAAGCCAATTTTACTATAACATAGGATTTAATATGGGCGATAGTCGTTCGTATATTACCAGATTTGATAATCCAAATGGTTTGTTATCTGATCATTATGTTGGTAAAGAAATCGGAGAGATATGGGGCTTGGAAACAGAAGGCTTTTTCCAGAACAAAGAAGAACTTGCTAACCATGCTGACCAAACTGCTGTTGGGGCTGATGATACAGGGTATAAATTTGATGTGGGTGACTTAAAATTCAAGGACCTAAATGGTGATGGCAAAATAGATAAAGGTAAAAATACACTTGCCGATCATGGAGATCAGAAGATCATTGGTAATAATAGGGCAAGGTACCAATATGGAATAGACTTGAACGCAGGCTGGAAGGGGTTTGATGTAAGGGTATTCTTCCAAGGTGTTGGTAAAAGAGATTGGTATCCTGGTCCAAGCAACCATTATTTCTGGGGCGTTTATGCACAACCATGGGCCAATGTTCAGGTTCATAATCTTGACCACTGGACTCCCGAAACACCAGATGCTTACTTCCCGAGGGTTAAAGCCTATATTGCAGAAGATGCTACTGAACTTGGAAATCCACAGACTAAATATTTGCAGGATGCTTCTTATTTACGGTTAAAAAACCTAACACTTGGTTATACACTGCCAAAAACTTTAACGAATCGGATAAAACTGGATAAACTGCGCCTTTACTTCAGTGCAGAAAACATATTTGATGTATCTCATATTAAAGCAAATCTGGATCCTGAAGGGCTCGATGGTAAGGTCTATCCATTCCAAAAAACCTTTTCTTTTGGTTTAAACCTTAATTTTTAACTCAAGCAGAAAGTATTATGAAACTAAGAATAAATTATATCCTTATAATAGGATTTATAGCTATAGCAATAACAGCCTGCAAGAAGGATTTTTTGCAACGTAATCCTCAAACACAAATTACTGACGCCGTCTTTTTTCAGTCACCATCAGACCTCGAAACATATAGCAATGGCTTTTACAAGCAGTTGAGCCCTTCGTACGATGATATTAACTCTGATAATATTGCTAACTATAATGCAAATGGTGAGGTTGATAATCTGGTAAGAGGCGGCATATCATCTTCAAACGTTGGTGGCTGGGATAAAAAGGACTGGGCAGATTTGCGTCAAATTAACTATATGCTTGATCATATTAATCAGGTAAAAGGTGATCAAACACTAATTAATCATTATGTAGGTATTGCCCGTTTTTTCCGTGGCCTTTATTATTTTAAAAAGATCAAAACCTATAGCAATGTACCATGGTTTTCAAAGGTTGTAAATTCCGAAGATCCTAATCTTTATAAAGGTCAGGATCCACGAGCAATGGTTGCCGATTCGGTTTTGAACGATCTTACTTATGCCGCAAATAATATTAAAGCAGATGGAAGCAATACACGCGTCACCAAATGGGCGGCACTTACTTTATTGGCACGCTTTGCGCTTCACGAGGGTACTTTTAGGAAATACCATGATGAGATAGCATTAACAAACGACTATCAGCGTTTTCTTGACGTTGCTATAACCGCTACGGCCCAAATTATAAAAGACGGTGGCTTTGTTATCTACAATACAGGAAAGGCTGGTGAAGACTATCGTGCCTTATTTTCAAGTGCAAATTTAGCCGCGAATAAATAGCCATACAGTATTAGACTATATCTGGTCTCTTAGTAAAAATCTGGCTGATACTTATCTTAAAACAGATGGTTCTCCATTTACCTCAACACCCGGCTACAATACCAAGTTATATACAGAAGTGTTTGCCGGTCGCGACCCTCGTATGGCAGAAACTATTATTAATCCGGCATTTAGAGGGCCGAATAATGCTACGGCGCCATATAGAATAAAGCCAACCCTTGGAGGTTATAATCAAATTAAATTTTATCCCCGTTCTGCTGATTTAATGCAAGGCTGGGTAATGAACTACACAGACTTGCCAATATTTAGATATGCTGAGGTTCTTTTGATAAATGCAGAGGCAAAGGCTGAATCCGGAACGATTACTCAAGCCGACCTGGATCAGACAATTAATAAGTTAAGGAATAGGGTGCAAATGCCTGCATTAAGCATGGGGGTAGCACTAGATCCGGTACTTTCAGCTACTTACCCTAATGCCATGGGAGCAAATACAGCGGTATTGCTTGAAATTCGCAGGGAAAGAAGGGTGGAGATGGCTTGCGAAGGTTTAAGGTATGATGATATAGTTCGTTGGAAAGTAGGTAAAGTTTTACAAAACAGTCAGCAAGGGATGTATGTTCCGGCAATGGGTGGATTGGATGTTACAGGAGATGGTATACCTGATATTGCAATTCTAACCTCTCCTAATGATGAATCTGCGATCGCAAATCTCCCAGAGGATGTGAAAAAGAACCTATCTAAATACTACTTAAAAGATAAAGACGGTAAGGACCAGAATTTTTACCTTACTAATGGCACTTCTGGTTTTGTAGCATTTACGCGCGATAGAGATCAGCCGAGAACATTTCTTGAACCAAAGTATTATTACAGGCCAATACCAATAAGTGAAACTGTAGTTAACCCGGCCTTAAAACAAGTGTTTGGCTGGTAATAATATTAAAATGACAGCACTCTCCGGCAGCAGGTTTAATCGCCTGCTGCTTTTTAAATTTACACACAAACAAACCATGAGAATACTAGCGATTTTATTTTTTTACTTATCTTTTGTTGGTATAGCAAATGCCCAATTTAAGGGAAAGGTTTTTCTAGATAAAAATAAGAACAAACTTGCTGATACATCTGAGCCGGGTATAGCCAATGTAGCCGTATCTGATGGGCAAAATGTATTAAGCACAGATAAAGAGGGTAGCTTTAACCTGCCTGGTCATTCAAAAACGAGGTTTATATTCATTACTATTCCTGCTGGTTATAAACTAACTGATAAACATTATATCAAAGTAGGTGAGACGACAGATAAGGTATATAATTTTGGTTTAGTTGAAGATCCTACAAGTGCCGGAACATCTGTTAAAATGCTTCAGATTACGGATACCGAGACTGATAAGTACAACGATTGGATTGTGAATGTAAAGAACTATGCAAAAAAACAGGGCATCAGCTTTATTGTTCATACCGGCGATATCTGTTACGAAAAGGGATTAAACTTCCATGCCAACCAGATTACATCTGAAACATTGGGTAAGCAAATTTTTTACTGTATTGGTAATCATGACCTCGTTAAAGGGGCTTATGGCGAGGAACTGTTTGAAAATTTGTTTGGCCCGGTATATTACTCTTTTGATGCCGGACCAGCACATTTTATTGTAACTCCAATGAGGTCTGGCGATTTTCAGCCATCGTATACAGTGGATGAGGTAATCAGCTGGATGAAAAATGACCTTGCTGCTGTAGATAAAAACAAACCCGTAATTATCTTTAATCATGATCTCCTTACTTACAACGATCAATTCATTTTAAAAGGTAAAAACGATTCTATCAATTTAAATGATAATAATTTAAAAGCATGGGTTTATGGCCATTGGCACAATAATTTTGTAAGGAAAAGCGAAAAGACAGGGATTCATTACATTTCATCTGCACCACCTGATAAAGGGGGAATAGATAACTCTGCAGGACAATTCCTGTCTATAGAAATTGATAAAAATGGTGTAAAAAAAGTAAAACCACATTATACTTATTTGCATAAGCACCTGGTGGTAACTACTCCATCCGGGTCGGATATGGTAAAGGTGAAAAACGGAGCACTAATCGTAAATGCGAATGTTTACGATAGTGAAACTACTGTAATGAATGTTAAGAGCATAATCTATGATGGTAAAGGAAATAAGCTGGCCGAAACAGCTTTGACCGCAAATACTGATTGGAATTGGGAAGGGAAAATACCCGTGACTAAGTTGGCAAAAGGGAAACCTTTAACAATACAAACCGAAGTTGTTTTTGCAGATGGCGAGCAGCACATACAGAAACAGTCTTTTAAAATTGATACAGAAACATCATTAAAATGGATAAGTAACATAAAAGGAAATATATGGAAAACTGCACCCCTGTTTGCCGAAGGGCGACTATTTGCGGCTACAATAGATGATGGTAACAATATCAATTGCGGAATTACAGCACTTGATCCGCAGAGTGGAAAAGTTTTATGGCATTATAAAACCCGTAACTCCATCAAACATGAAATAGCTTATGACCGCGGATTGGTACTATGTACAGATATGGAAGGCTTTACTTATGCGCTAGAAGCATCATCTGGTGAATTGGTTTGGAAGAAAGACCTGGGCATGAAGAGCTTGCCTGGCTACATCTCTGCAGGGGTAGCAGAGAACGGTATTTATTATACAGGGGCTGAAGGTTATTTCCAGGCACTTGAGGTTAAATCAGGTAAAACTATTTGGGTAAATAAAGAGTGGGGAGGAGGAGAAGGTACACCTGAAAAGATGACAATTGCGGGCGATGTCATAATTACCGGCAGTAATTGGCAAAGTCTATTCGGTCATGATAAAAGAACTGGTAAATTACTATGGAAAAGAAGTGACGAAGGTTTGCGTTTTAGAAGCAGTACCGGGAAGTATGTAAATGGTAAATTATACATCACTGGTCTGAACGCCATTTTTGTGTTAGATCCTCAAACCGGAAAGACACTTCAAAAAATTGATGCCAATTATGAATTTAAGGTAATGGCAGCACCTTTGGTTACAGATAAGCATATTATTATGCCAACCGCTAAACATGGAGTTGTTGCTTATGATGTTAATACTTTACAAGAAACGTGGAATACTACTACTGGCAATGCGCTTGTTTATTCTGCTCCGTATGCAGGTCCCGAGTCGGCTACTGTAGAATGTTCAGTTATTAAGTATAAAAATAAGCTTCTTCTTGGAGCCTCTGATGGATATATCTATGTCTTGGATGAAAATTCTGGAAATGTACTGAGGAAAATTAATCTGGGCGCTCCAATATTTGCTGATTTATCAGTTGTTGAAAACACCCTTTATGTAGCAGATTTTGCAGGGAATGTATTTGCCCTCACAAATTTCTAGAAATAACGATTGCTAAATTCCGGAACAGCCTTGTTGCAAATAGCGACAGGGCTGTTTTACTTTAGATGAGCGTGGACATTTTTCAAAATGAAACATTTTATAATAAAATGATATACATTATTAAAAATAATAACTCTGAACACTTTTTTTAACTTCAAATTTTTATTAATTTGCTTTAACAGAAACACTTACACAAATCATCCCTATGAAATGTCGTTCTCACCTCCTGGTCGTCTTTTTATTTTGCAGCCCCCTTTTAAGTAAAGCACAAGGAATAAGCGTTCCCGTTTCTGAAAAAGCCAAGATCAATTTTTCAGGAATGCTGCAAACTCAATTTAATTATTCGCTTGATGACGATATTGATATTGCTGGTATGCATCATGCCGGCGATGAGCATTTTTCCAGAAATTCTTTTTCTGTAAAACGGGCACGTTTACAATTGAATGCTACTATAAACGATCGAATTAACGCTGTTATACTGGTCAACTTTGGTGATTTTACAGGCAACCCTCAAAACAAAGTGCTCGAAAACGCATACATTAAGTACAGTATTAATGATTATGTGAATTTCCAATTCGGTCAGTTCAGGCCTCAATTTGGTCAGGAAGATAATTATCCTGTTGATTTTGTACGTTCCATTGATTATTCAAATCAATATTATCTTTTTGGTTCAAACAGTTGGCAGAGCTTTCAAATAGGTGCCACTTATTTTGGAGAGATTAAAAATACTGATGTTCCTGTAAAATATTATATAGGTATTTTTAATGGCAACAACCGAAATCAGGTAAGTGATAACGACGACGGTAAAATAATTCCTGCCCGAATTGTAGTTGGTTTAGGTAAAACTACGCAGTTGGGTGCCAGTGGTGGAGTTGGCAAAAACATGGGCCAAAAAATATGGGCTTATGGTGCCGATGTTGATTATAAAAAGCAGCTGAATGAGCGGTGGGGTATAGAACTTGTTTCAGAATATAAACAAGGGATAAACAGTGTTGCATTCTTTGGCCAGGAAAATCTGGTAATCCCGGTAAGTGAGTATGCAATGCGCGGCATCTATGTATTGCCAAATGTGGCTTACAGTATTAAAAATGCTAGACTCAAAAGTTTGGAATTTGCAGTGCGATATGAATACCTCGATTCAGATTTTAAGCAAGTGGGAAATTCCCGACAAAGTTATATTCCAATGATCAGTGCGGCCTTTGCTGAAGCATACGCCATTAGAGTTCAATTGGGATTGCTAATGGACAGATACGAAAGAAATATCCCCAATACAACGCAGTACAATACAAATAGGATTATTTGCCAGGTTCAGGCAAGATTTTAATTATCTAATTCACTCTAATCCGTTAAATTATGAAAGAGATCAACTACAAAATGATGCTGGCTACATTGGCTTTTGGGTTGTTAATCTGGTTTTTACCAGTACCAGAAGGTGTAAAGCCCGAAGCATGGCATTTGCTGGCTATTTTTTTAGCAACTATTTTAGGTATTATCTTAAAAGCAGCTTCCATGGGTACCATGTCTATGATTGCTATCGCAATAGTTGCTTTAACAGGGGTGTTGGCACCAGGAAACCCGGGTAAGTCGATCTCAATGGCCTTAAGTAGTTTTGGAGATAAGGTTATCTGGCTAATTGGCATTTCATTTTTCATCGCAAGGGGCTTTATAAAAACGGGTCTTGGAAGCAGAATTGCCTACCTTTTTATCAGAGTGTTTGGCCGAAGCTCTCTAGGTTTGGGTTATGGATTGGGCCTTGCAGATCTTGTACTGGCACCCGCTATTCCAAGTAATACTGCAAGAGGGGGTGGTATTATTTATCCGATCATGAAGTCTATGGCCCTTAATTTCGATTCAGTTCCAGAAAAACCGGAAACGCACCGTAAGCTAGGAGGCTATTTAACATTAAGTTGTTATAACATCAACCTCATCACGTCCTCAATGTTTCTAACAGGTACAGCGAGTAATCCCATGTGTCAGAAATTTGCTGCAGATCTTGGTATAAATATCACATGGATGTCTTG
>NZ_JBFTIZ010000032.1:20727-22559 GCF_056395165.1 Pedobacter sp. 10L46_2 | reverse complement strand
ATGCATACTTCTACCTCTGTAATGCTCACCACTGGTAAGGTTAGTGTTGGAACTGTTAATCATCAAAAAATAATAAACAAAGTTGACCTGATTCCCGGAGAGCAGGTTGAGATTGTGGAGACTCAAAATAAATTTACAAAATCAAACTTTGAGCTGGAAAAAGTAGAGAACTGGGCAGAAAGAAAACTCGTATTCTCAATGGCTTCTTTAAAAGATATTAAATCGGTTTTAAAGGAGATCTATGGAGTTGAAATCAGAACAGAAAAACAACCTAAAAAGCCAATCGCTTTTACCGGTCAATTTAAAAATGAAAATCTTACTGATGTGCTTAATGCCATCGGATTCGCTAACCACTTTACTTACACTATAAAAAATGATACTGTAACACTGGCATTCTAAACCGCAACAACCTAACCAAACCAAACAATATGAAAAAAAACTTACCAACCTATTATTTCTTTTATGGGCTTTTATTTAAAATAAGCTTATGCGTTGTTCTAATCCTGTCAACGTCCGCATATGCACAGTCCAAAGATAAATTGTACTCATTTAAATGGAAAAACACCACCATCCTGGATGCTTTTAAACAAATAGAAAGTCAGGGACAAGTGCACTTTTCTTACAACCCACTCGATTTAAATGTAAACGCAAGGTTTGATCTGAATATCGAAAAACAGAAAATTAACGACGTTCTGGATGCCATTTCAAAAAAGGTGAGTATCAAATATCAGATCAACGGACAAACGATAATGATCCAATCTTACAAGCCGGTGGTTGTAAAAATTGAATTTACCATAACCGGAACGGTTACCGATGAAAAAAACATCCCGATTCCCGGAGTTTCTGTGATTAATGCCACGGCTAACAAAACAGTTTCAACTAATGAGAACGGGAAGTTTTCTATTGCAGCCAATAAAGGCGACATCATCAGGTTCCGGATGATGGGCTTTCAGCAAACCGGCATTGTTGCCAGTGAATCACAGAAAAATATAACTGTGGTGCTGAAAGAGGAATCGCTTGAACTGAAAGAAACAGTTGTTACCGCACTGGGTATCAAAAGAGAAGAAAGATCTTTGGGGTATGCGGTTTCTGAGGTAAATGGCGAGGGATTAAAAAAAGCAAGAGAAACAAACGTAATTAACTCTTTAGCTGGAAAGGTAGCAGGTCTTATCATTAACAGTACAGCAGGTGGGCCTGCCGGATCTTCCAGAGTGATCATTCGTGGTAATACCACAGTTACGGGCAATAACCAGCCTTTGTATGTGGTAGATGGGGTTCCAATAGATAACTCGAATTACGGAGGTACAGGATCTGAGATGTATGCTCAGGGATATGATTTCGGAGATGCAATATCTGCAATAAATCCGGACGACATTGATAAAATCAGCGTATTAAAAGGTCCCTCTGCATCGGCTTTGTACGGTGCAAGAGCCGCCAATGGAGTTATTTTGATCACAACGAAACGGGGTAAAGGCACTTCTGACCTTGGTATAGAAGTAAACAGTACTGCATCATTTGAGAATCAGCTTACTTCCTTCGATGGGTACCAGTACTTATATGGTCAAGGCCGTAATCAGACCATCAATACCTCCTCTTTACAGGCAAGAACATCAATGTTTAATAACTTTGGTGCCAGACTGGATCCTGATTTAATGGTGGTATCGTACGACGATGTGTATAGGCCTTACCAAAAGATTGGCGACAATATTGGTGGCTTTTTCAGAACCGGTACTACATTTACCAATAATGTTTCCTTCAGTAACGCCAATGAAAAATCATCTGTCAGATTTTCTGCTACTGATCTTAGAAATAACGACATCATTCCTGAAAGT
>NZ_JBFTIZ010000032.1:0-20720 GCF_056395165.1 Pedobacter sp. 10L46_2 | reverse complement strand
CTCTCGAAGCCAGGGCTTTTTACATGGACGAAAATGTAAATAATCGTCCTGCTTTGGCTGATGATCCGGGGAATATTGGAAATGCTTTTATAGGACTTGCAAATAATGTAGATCAGGCATGGTTTGCAGAAACTTATAAAAACCCAGATGGTTCTTATATCGAATGGGGTGGTGGTCAGTATCGTTTAAATCCATATTGGGTAATTAACGAAATGAAGAACACAACCAAAAAGAATCGTCTGTTAGGTGCCCTGCAATTAAACTATGAAATCACCGATTGGTTAAGTATTCAAGGTCGCGGATCAACAGACCTTACCTATATCAATTTTGAAAAATTCAGTCCAAGAACTACACCGGGTGTAGTAACCGGAGCGCTGGATCAGATCAACAGAAAGCACGTAACTACAGAGGCCGATGTATTAATTACCGGGCAAAAACAGGTTACACCTTCTCTTTATCTGGCCGCCCGTTTAGGGGGTAGTATTTCGAGGGTACACAACAATGCAGACTTTATGCAGTTCACAAATCTTACTGTTCCTGATGCAATTACCCCTACAAGTTTTACCGATAAAAGTATTATCCCTGTGCCGTATAAAAAGAACTTAAACTCTGTTTATGCACTGCTTAGTGTAGGCTATAAAGGTTATCTGTACCTGGATGCAACAGTTAGAAATGATGCTTATTCTACATTGAATAAAGACTATGTTTATCCATCACTGTCTTCAAGTTTTGTCTTCTCTGATGCCTTTAAATTAAGTAAGAAAGTCTTAACGATGGGTAAATTAAGAGCGGCAATTTCTGAGGTGGCTAGTGATACCGATCCTTATTTACTGGACCTATACTATTCGGTAAATCCATTGTCTTTTAACGGAATGTCTTATGGAGGATTGAATACGGCCAGAATGCCAAATGCCAATCTGTTGCCAACCCGTACACGCTCCTGGGAAATAGGTACGGAACTAAAGTTCTTTGAAAACAGAATTGGACTTGATGTTACTTATTACAACCAAAGATCAAGAGATCAGATCAATAATGTTCCAAGTCCTTTCTCCTCAGGTTTTTCTACAAGGATGATCAATGCAGGAGTGGTTTCAAATAAAGGGATCGAGGTACTGCTTACTGCAAGTCCGGTTGCCAAGAAAGATTTTAAATGGGATGTGAGCTTTAATTTCGCCCGTAATGTCAATAAAGTTGAATCTCTGGCCGATGGTGTTCCTTTTTTAACCCTATCGGAGGCGAGATGGATGGGGGTTGCGGTAATAGCAAAACCAGGTGAAAACTATGGCTCTATCTTGTCGTTCGACTATCAGAAAGATCCCAATGGAAATGTGATACTTGACCCTACTACACTTTTGCCTCTGCAAAGCGACGAAAGACAAGTAGTTGGTAAAGGAATTTACGATTGGACAGGTGGTGTTAGCAATACGGTTTATTTCAAAAACTTTAGTTTAAGTGCACTTATCGATGTGAAGTTCGGGTCAGACCTGTTTTCAATGACTAATCTTTTTGCCGCCAGTCGTGGTAGTTTAAACACTACACTTGCCGGACGTGAAGAATGGATTGCATCGGAAGAAGAAAGACAGGCCCAGGGTTACACACTTGACCAATGGAAGGCAATAGGAAAGGTGAGGGGCTTAGTTCCTGAAGGTGTAGTGAAAGACGAGAATGGAAACTTTGTTAAAAACACAAAAGCCGTTGATCCTTCAGTTTACTGGCCACAGATCGTATCAAGCGGTGGTGTAGCCAGACCTTATATCTACTCTGGAACTTATGTTAAAATGCGTGAGATCACCTTGGGGTATACCATTCCTGAAAGAATCTCTGCTAAATGGGGAGTTAGAAATATACAGGTAGCGCTGGTAAGCCGAAATCCATTTATTCTTTTCAGCGATGTACCAAATGTAGATCCTGATTCTAATTACAATAATGGAAACGGACAGGGTCTGGAGTACGGCTCTTTGCCAACCAGACGCAGCTGGGGCTTTAATTTAAACTTTAAGTTTTAAGAGATTCATCAAGGGAGATAAACATGAAAACGAATTTAAAAAAATACGCATTCGTACTTGCCATAATGGTATTGATGCTCAGTGCCTGTAAAAAATTTGGGGATGTAAATATTGATCCTACCAGATCAAGCAATCTTGATCCTTCTTTACAGCTCACAAACGTTCAACTACGCTTCTCAGGAGATCTGGAAGTAAATGAAAAGCTGGGTCTTGTATTTACAATGCCTCTTGTACAGCAAATTGGAGGAATCTGGCTGAATAGAAATGGCCAGTTCTACGTATACGACCGAAACTACCTTTCCTCTTTATGGAATAACACGTACAACAATGATGTGGTAAATATTGTAGATGCGGTGAACCGGACTAAAAACGATCCTTTAAAAACGAATCTGAATGCCATCTGTCGTATTATGAAGGTGTATGAATTTGCCAGAATAACAGATGTGTATGGAGATATCCCATATTTTGAAGCGGGAAAAGCATTTACAGATGGAATAGTACAACCCAAGTTTGATAAACAGGAAGAAATCTACAACGACTTTTTTAAAGAACTTGCCGAGGCCTCGGCCCAACTTGATGCTTCTAAGGATGCCGTGAAAGGCGATCTTTTCTATAATGGTGGAATTGCTTCATGGAAAAAATTCGCCAATTCGCTTAGGCTAAGGTATGCCATGCGTTTGGTAAAGATTAATCCTGATAAAGCAAAAACGGAAGCTCAGGCTGCATTTGCGGCGGGTGTTTTTACCAGCAATGCGGAGATGTGTAAAATAGTTCATCAGGATGTACAAAACAGCTATATAGATATTAGAGGAAATGGCGTGTCTGCAGCTTTTTGTCAGTCTGAGGTTATTCCTCGTGTTCAGGACCCTTTCATAGAACAACTGAGAAGTACTAACGACCCTCGTCTTTCACATATGGTGAGGTATTATATTGACATTGTGAACAGACCTTTTGAACGCACAGACATCACAGATCAGGTTAAAGCGCAGATTGGTTATAACGGGGTACCTCCTAATGAGTACATTTGGGATGGCTGGATGAATCCGATCACCATTGACATACCAGGTGTTGGGCCAACTGAGGCCGTTAACAACGATCAAAAAGCGCAGCTAGCTAATTTCCTCATTCGTAACAATGCCCCTTTTCTTCACCAGACTTATGCCGAAGTTGAATTGCTACTTGCCGAAGCAACAGTAAGATGGGGCGCAACTTTTGGTGGCACAGCTGCAGAACATTATGCAAAAGGTATTGAAGCTGCAATTTCGCAGTTAAGCCTTTTCCCGGGCGGGCCTTCTATCAGCTCAACAGACATCAGCAATTTCATAAAAGGGAACAACCTGATTCCGGGAAGGGAAATTGAGATGATCAACAAACAGCTGTGGATTGCATTGCTTTTAAACGGACCGGAAGCTTACGCAAACTGGAGAAGAACAGGCTTTCCTGCCTTAGCTTCATCTACTAATTACGACTCATCCGTTCAAACCACGCCAAGAAGATTTGAATATCCAATTTTTGAACTGGAGCAAAATGCAGTGAATGCTGCTGCTGCGGTGGCTGCAATTGGGCCTGGTGGTAATACCTGGACCAACAGGGTTTGGTGGGATAAACCATAATGTTAAACCTAATTTTCATACGATGAGAAAGTCAAGAATTTTTATACAAATCATTTGCTTGTTTGCATTAGTGTCCTGTGCCAAATCAAAAGCAACAGATCAGAGTATGCCAGACAAAAAAGATAAAGGGTTTTATGTTGTTGGATATATATTTGGAAGCGGCGACCTGGATGCGGAATCAGCAAAGCTGGACTTCAGCAAGATCACACATTTGAACATTGCTTTTTTAAATCCGGATGCCAATGGATTGTTTAGTCCATCTGCAGGTTTAACGGCAGCCATAAAAAGGGCACATGACAATAAGGTAAAGGTTTTGTTCTCCATTGGAGGAGGGAATGCCCCGCAACATTTAAAGGAACTGATCAAACCAGCTAAACGTGCTGAATTGATTAAGGAACTGGTTAAGCTAACCAATACCTATAATTTTGACGGGGTAGATGTTGACCTGGAAGGAGACTTTATTGATTTGAACTATGAAGGGTTGATTGTTGAATTGTCGAGCGCCTTAAAGCCGCATAAAAAACTACTAACAGCGGCAGTAGCAACCTGGAACGGAAATGCAATATCAGATAAGGCACTGGCTTTGTTCGATCTGGTTAACATCATGTCTTATGACCAGACGGGTCCGTGGAATAAAGAAAAACCGGGCCCCCATTCAACCTATGAAGCGGCAGAAACAGACTTTGCTTATTGGAACACTTCCAGAAGCGTGCCTGCAAATAAGCTTACACTTGGCTTGCCATTTTATGGATATGGTTTTGGCCCCTCAATTCAGGAGAGCTATTCTTATGGCGATATTGTAACAGGATTTCCAGGCTCAGAGCTTGTTGATTTTGTTGTAGTGCCCAATAAGGGAACGATCTATTATAACGGATTACCAACCATAAAGAAAAAGGTCGGCTTTGCTTTGAATAAAAAAGCAGGAGGCATCATGATCTGGCAATTGCTGGGAGATGCAACAGGAGATAAATCACTTTTGTCGGCCATAAATACCTTAATCCAATAAGAGAAATTATTTAAAATAATAAAGATATTCAGATGAAAAAAATAGTATACCTTATATTTCCCCTGCTGATATTTATGCTCGGGTGTAAAAAAGACAATGATGAGGTTGGCGGAGATTTTCATCCCCGGATCTTCGACCAGGGATTGGTATTTCAGTCGCCATCCAGAATTATACAGGAAGGGCAATCGGCCGTTTATAACCGCCTGCTATTTTCCCCGGCTCCCGGAGCTAAAACAAAATTAAGCTGGAAGGTAGATGGTAAAGAGGTTTCAACAGATACTGCCTTTACATTTACCCCCACGGCAGGAGGTGAATTTGAAATTAAACTGGAAGCCACATTTAATGGACAGACTGCCACACGCCTATCTAAGGTTCTGGTTAGCCCATCCACTTATACACCAAAAGTTAGCCCATTTGTAAATATGCCTTATCTTTCTGAAAACGGGGTTTCGGCCAATGTTACCTGGGCCAATGTTTCCCATGTGGCTTTTAGCGGGGCAAGGGTGCTTCCCGATGGAGAGGTTGATTTTTCGAAGGGAAACCAGAATCAAAACATAGATGAACTTGTTGCCCGGGGCCATATGAATGGCGTTCCGGTGCTGCTGGGTGTTACTGGCCGACTGTCGGGAGTAGATGGATGGTCGTTATACAACAGTACAGATTTTGGTTTGGTGATCAGCGATGCAGCAAAAAGAGCTCATCTGGTACAAGCCCTTACTCAATATGTTGTAAACAGAAAGCTGGACGGAATAGATGTCATGATGACAGACCTAAGTAACGACGTTTACGATATCTCTGCTAAAAGTGCTCAATCCGTTGGCCCTTTCGTATCAGAGTTAAAGGCGGCATTACCAGTTGGAAGCATTGTTACCGCCACGGTAACCACAAACTATATGCATTGGGAATATACTGATCTTTCTAAAGCAGATTGGATAAATGTTCACGCATTTGAGGATGGTGCACACGTAGGCCCGGGAGCTCCTTTAGGACAGCAGTCATCACTTAGTTTTATGAATGATGGCGCAACCATCTGGCGAAATAAAGGTTTCCCTGCTAACAAAATTGTGCTAGGAATACCAGCTTTTGGTGTAAGGTATCTTGAATTAGATGGAGACGGTAATAACCTGAGCTGGGGATCTTATGATTATATGCAGTTTAAAGACATATTAGTAAAAGACCCAACGGCTGCTCAAAAAGAATTTACAGCTGTTGAAGCTAAAGGTGTATATTTCAATGGAATTCCGCTGGTAACTCAAAAAGCCAATTACATAAAAGAAAAAGGCTTTAAAGGAGCGTATCTTTGGGCAGGCGACTATGATGCAGTGGGCGAAAATTCCTTAATGAATACATTAAGCAAGATACTCAAATGACAGCTAAGCCAGGGGTAACATTATCCAGACTGATTTCTATCGATGCCTTCAGGGCAATAGTGATGATATTGATGATTTTTGTAAACGATCTGTGGACCTTAATTGACATTCCGGGTTGGCTTGAACATGTTTCGGCCGATGCCGATGGTATGGGGCTTGCCGATGTTGTATTTCCCGCTTTTTTATTTATCGTAGGCTTATCTGTGCCCTATGCAATAGAGAGCAGAAGCAAAAAGGGCGATACAAACACCACAGTATTTTTTCATATTGTAGCAAGAACGATAGCACTGTTGGTAATGGGCTTGTTCCTTGTCAATTCAGAAAGCTATGCAGATAATGCAATTTTGCCTAAGGATGTCTGGATGATTTTATTGGTAGCCGCCTTTTTTCTGATATGGATGGCCTATAAAAACCCTGAGTCATTAACCGTAAAACTGTTAAGGGCTGGGGGAGTTTTACTATTGGCTATATTGGCCGCCCTCTATAAAACAGAAACCGGCAATGGAATAACAGCTATGGGTATTCATTGGTGGGGTATACTTGGGTTAATTGGCTGGGCTTACTTCATTGCTTCCTGTGTTTATCTTTTCTCGGCCGGAAAACCCGTGATTCAGGTGCTTGCCCTTGTTTTTTTTATGCTTTTTAGCAGTGCCTCATTTCTCGACTGGCTGGGGCCAATAGAAAGCATAAAAAAGTACGTTTGGATCGCAGGGGATGGGTCAATGCCTGCATTTAGTATGGCAGGCATCATTACTTCCATTGCGTATCGAAACCTTAGTTCAGCAAATAAGAAATTCTGGATATTGATGGTTCTGTTTGCTGTTCTACTTATTGGATTTGGTTTGCTTACACGCCCTGTTTGGGGAATCTCTAAGATCAGGGCAACACCATCGTGGACGGCCATCTGCTCGGGTATAGGAATTCTTGGGTTTTTAGTAATGGTGTACATCAGTGATATCCGAAAAGTGGCGAGCTGGTATAACTACATTAAACCGGCCGGTACCAGCACACTTACCTGTTATTTGATACCCTATATCCATTATGCATTAATTGGACTACTCGGACTTTCGCAGTTACCGGAGGTCATGCGCACAGGGGTGCCAGGCTTATTTAAATCATTGATTTATGCCTTGCTAATTGTATCAGTTACAGGTTTGCTGGAAAAAAGAAATATCAGGTTAAAAATTTAGAGATCGCCCAGGATCATAAGAATAAGAATGGAAAGAAGAGAATCACGCAAAACGTTGACTGCATTATGAAGGGTATTGTAAACCGTTCTTTCTGTAAGCTCCGTTTTGTGTGAAATTTCTTTGAACGATAAACAGTCAAAATAACGTAGCTGTACAATTTCTTTTTGCCTTGGAGTAAGCTTATTCAGCGCATGCTCCAAGCGTTTTTTTAGCTGCTCATCTTCCTGGCTCGCAATCAGTATTGCTTCGTAAGAATGAACTGAAACATATTGTTCATTAAGGTCCTCCAGGTGTACAACTTTACCAGGATCCTTGCGGATTTCCTTTTGATAGGTTTTATACATAATCCTTTTATAGACGGTAAAAACATATTGCTGAATGTTTTGTACATGGCTTAGTTTATCCCTTATTTGCCAAAGCTCTATAAACAAGTTTTGGATGCTCTCTTTAACCAATTCCGGATTTCGGTACAGCGACATCCCAAAACGATAGAGGTCGTCATAGAATAAATTGAAGCAGGTGTAAAGACCCTGCTTCTCACCCTCGACCAGGAGCTTCCAGTTTTTTGTAATTCCCTGATGATTATATTCCATGTACCTACCTTTTCGAAGAAAGACGTTGTAAGAAAACGAAAATAAGAAAAAATATCAGGATATGTTTGCCTCAAATGATGTTAAAGTAAGGTCTATTGTTATACAATAACTCCAGCTTTTTGTAATAAAAAATAAGTTTATAATACAATTTTCTTTTGCTATTGTTTTGCTTCTCTTTTGCTATTCTTTTGGTGAGACAATAAAATAGCAAAATTTATGCAGCATAAATACAACGTATCTGCAAAATTTGATTGATGCCTGCTACTAGCCTCGGTTGGAATTGGAAATGCAAAGGAAAACAGCGATGATCRACAAAGATTGAGTGCATGCTGTTTTCCTTTCTTCACTAGAGAAAAACGAAATGAGTTCCTATGATTTTATAGAATATAAAACAATTGTGATTTTATCAGCAAATCAGTATTGTGCTTTTCCTCTTGCCTGTAGTTTTCTTTAAGCATTTGTTTCACATCACGTTCAATGTTATTGGAAATTGTAGTAGTTGGCGTATCCGTAGGTTTGTTCTCGAAAGGATCCTGAAGATGAATGGCCATTTTTTCTATCAGAAAAAAAGAGCAGGATATCGCAATCACCAATGGTACTTCTACAATGCCAAAGAATTCTATCAGGCCAAATGGCAGTAACATGATAAAAAGGACTAAAGCGAAATGAATATATACACTGTAAGTTGCCGGAAAAATGGTGTTTTTAATTCTCTCACAGCCTCCCATATGGTTGGAAAAACGCGTTAATGTTTTATCTATTTCCACCTGTTGGTAGGTATTGATCCATTCCAGTTTGTGTGCATTTCGGAGATCAAACCCCTGCAGTTCCAGCAATGCCAATGGGATATTATTACAACTTTTAATATGATTGTAATCTTCCTCGGAAAGTAATTTTTCGAGTCCTGGCATAATATCCTGACGCCTTAAATGTCTGCCAAGTGCATAGCACCATGCTACTTGCCTTTTTGCCATTTTTTCGCAAAATGCTTTTCCGTCGGCCGAGCTGTAAGGAGTATCTACAAAAGTGAGCAGCTGCCGGGTTAAACTTCTGGTATCATTTACAATTGCCCCCCAAATGGTTCTTGCTTCCCACCAGCGGTCGTAAGCCTGGTTAGATTTAAAGGCAAGCAACAGAGAGATTACCGTTCCCAGTATAGTGGGAACGGCAATAGGAATGGAAATCCTTGTGAAATGAAAGTTATTATATACAATTGCTATTAAAATAGCGTAGGCACTTACAAGAATGATCTCTTTACGAATCTTACCGGCTATATAGCTAATAGGAATATTTTCTTTTAATAGCATAGGATTAATTTTTAGGTGAAGTAATAGCCGTTAAGTTTAGGCTAACAATGTTTCCAATGTTTCGGCTTCCAGTATGATCTTTCTTTTTGGAAGCTCGGCAACAGGCGTGTTGGTATTAATATGGATTACAGGAGTGCCCGAACGCTGAACTAACAAAGCAGGGTCAATGCTGTTACTGTTCAGTTTACCGGTGGAGCAAAAAGAGGGGTCAAGAATTTGATTAACTCCGGCGTTTTCAAGGTAATCGCGAAACATGCCTACTGTACTTCCATAAAAAAACTCTATTTTAATTGCTTTAATTAAGGAGTAAGTCTGTTTCATGAGTTCGCACTGATCATAAAATTCCTGACTTACATATTTGTATTCCCTGTTCCTTCGGGAAAGCATTAAAAGATCACCCATTCTGTCGGAAAGTTTGAACATATGGATAAAAATAAAGTTCAATTCCTGTTCAGGTAATTGTTTGCATAACGTTGGGATGCAGTTTACCGATGCAGGGTTAAAATCGGTGGGGATAAGTATTGTTTGCATAACTAAATAATTAATGGTTAATGTTATACTGCAATACTAGGCCCCAATGATTAAAAGGGGATAAGAGGTAAATTAGAATTTGATTAGAAAATCATATTTAATTATATGTGTAAGTTGTTGTTTTATAGGGTGTTTTTGTGGGCTGTTTGATGGGTTTTTTATACTTATTAGAATTTGATTAGAAATTTGGGTATAAATTTTCTTTGGCACCGCAAACTGGCACTAGAATTTAACCTCGTTAAGCTTCTTCTTTTAATATATAACCCATTCCAAAAACGGTATGGATAAGCTTTTGCCCGGTCCCGTTATCTATCTTCTTTCTGAGGTAGTTTACATAAACATCAACCACGTTGGTGCCCATATTGAAGTCGATATCCCATACATTTTCGAGAATCTGTATCCGCGAAAGTATTTTATTTGCATTCTTTACAAAATATTCGAGCAAGCGATATTCTGTTGCAGTGAGACTTATGGGTTTATCGTTTCTTTTGGCGGTTTTGGAATTAAAATCCAATTCAAGGTCGGCAATATGGATGCTGTTTCCAGCCTCGCCTGGTGTACTTCTCCTTCTTACCAGCGATCTTATACGGGCCTCCAGCTCAGCAAATTTGAATGGTTTAACAACGTAGTCATCAGCTCCGCTGTCTAATCCGGTTACTATATTTTCGGTACTGCCCAATGCTGTTAGCATCAGGATGCTCACGTTTTTATTGACTTTACGCACTTCCCTGCAAATTTGTATCCCATTAACGCCGGGGAGCATGATGTCGAGAATAATCAGATCAAATTGGTGCTTTACTGCCATTTCTAATCCTGTAGTTCCGTCGGCCGCAACACTTACCTCCATATTGGCTTCCGTTAATCCTCTAACCATTACAGAAATTAGACCGGGTTCATCTTCAATCAATAGTATCTTCATATACTTTGTTTTCTCAAATGGGGAAAATATAATATTCCTGTCAATAAACAGATTTTAGGAGCAAAAAGTTACATTAAAAGTATTTTTTACTAAATAATGCTAGCTTTGGTTTGAAGTCTCTAAACGAAAGACCTGAAAATCAATTATTATTATTTAAATGAAGAAAGTAATTCTATTAATCTTTGCGTTGTTTGTTACAACAACTGCGTTCTCACAGGGTGTGTTAAATTTATTAGGTCGTTCACAGGATTTCTTTAAGCTTTTGGAAGACCAAAAGTATACAGACGCTTACGGATATCTTGATAGTACTTTTCAGGCGAAAGTTCCTGAAGAGGATCTAAAAAAGCTATGGACGCAAATTTCAGAGAAACTTGGTAAAATTGAAACATTAGATGTGATCAGCAGTAAAACCCAGGGAGAGTTTTTTGTGGTTACGATGGAAGGGAAATTTACTAATGATGATCAAAATTTTCTTTTGGCCTTCAATAAAGCTGAAAAGATAGTTGGTTTTTTTCTTCAACCAAAGTCTACAGCAGCTACTTACGTACTCCCGGCCTATGCAGATACGACCTTATATAAGGAAACTGAAATAAATGTTAAAACACCCGGACATACTTTGGTTGGCATGTTAACTGTGCCGAAAAAGCTTTCCAGTTACCCGGTTGTGGTTCTGGTTCATGGATCCGGACCAGCCGATATGGATGAGACTGTTGGCCCTAATAAGCCGTTAAAGGATATTGCGCTTGGTTTGGCATCAAAAGGAATAGCTTCTATTCGTTATGTAAAAAGAACAATGATTTATGCCGGTGAGTTTGGAAAGGCTTTTACCGTTAAAGAGGAAGTGATGGACGATGCGCTTGCCGCAATTGCACTTGCAAAGACTTTACCTGCAGTAAACAAGAAACAGATCTATTTGCTTGGACATAGCCTTGGAGGTATGATTGCACCAAGAATAGCTACTTTGGCGCCCGATTTAAATGGGATTATAATGCTTGCTGCGCCTGCAAGGAAGTTTACAGATCTTTTGGTTGAGCAAAACAAATATATGTTTGGCCTTTCAAAAGATACCTCGGCAGCAGGCAAGAAAACACTTGATACGGTAATTAAGGAGTTGGAGGTAACCAGAATAACTAAGCTTGGAACCATGAAGGCTGATTCTGTTTTGTTGGGTTTGCCAGCTTCTTACTGGGTTGATATAAATGTAAACGACCAGGTTGCTGCGGCAAAGAAATTAGCAAAACAGCGTATTTTTGTTGGACAGGGTGGAAACGATTTTCAGGTTTCAACTACTGATTACAATTTATGGAACACTGCTATAGGTAAGAAAAAAGGCGCTATGGTAAAATTGTATCCTGAACTTAATCACCTTTTAAGTCCTCAAACGGAAAAAGGCTCAATGGAGCAGTACAGAACTCCTGTAAGCGTTTCTGATGTACTGATAACAGATATCGCTACCTGGATAAAAGCCAAACCGTAAGTTATTTTTTACTAATAAGTAACATTTATATGCAGTTTTGTCATATATGGCAATATTGTTGCTAGCATTAGCGGAAACCATATTAATATAAGATCCGTTATGATAAAAAGAATACACATACTTGAAGATGATGAARATATAAGGTACATAATTGGTGTTCTCCTTAAAGATGAGGGGTATGAATTACAGCTTTCTTCTACATTTACTGAGCTTAAAAGTAAATTAAAAGACAGTGTGCCAGATCTTTTCATTTTAGATGTAATGATACCTGATGGCGATGGTACTGACATTTGTGGTGATTTGAAAAGTGATCCTTTTACTAAACACATTCCAATTATAGTGATGTCTGCAAATGATCAGAATAAACAAAAAAGTTTAGATGCAGGGGCTAATGATTACATCAGTAAGCCATTTGATATTGATTACATTGTAAAACGAATTAATTCGCAATTGGCGTAATAATAAGTACAGACATAAATAAAAAAGATGATCAAAGTTGATCATCTTTTTTATTTATGTCATTTTGCTTTAGGATACCCGCCCTCTTCTTTTTTATACCAGCTGCTGTATGTTTTTGATTTGATGTGTATGCCTTTGCATGTGATAGATAAGAAAGTTGATCCACTCTAATCTTGTGAATTTTCCAAATCCCGGAATCTCAAAATCTGTATAGATAAAAGATAAGTCCTGTTTATTAATTGCATCAGTCATCTGTTTTGTTAAGGACTTTAGATTATCGACCAATATCTCCTTTTTATGAGGTGGCTGAGCGGGCAGCACAAACTCTGGTGAACTCATTTTAGTCGTAAAGTCTAAAAATATACCTTTAATGAGCTCTACCTTTTTATCCGGTGCCCTCTCGGTTGGTACTGCTTTATCATTAACTATTTTTATTACCCCATCAAAGGACTGTGAGATGTGATCTGTAACCTGCCCTGCAGTCCAGCTACCTTCAAAAGGGATTTTATTTATTTGCTCTTCTGATAGCGCGGAAACGACATTTAATAATTCGTTTGTTGTTTCTGTTACTTTGTTTAAGGTTTCTGTTTTCATGGGTTTTGATTTTATAACTTAAAGTTACATCCATTTAGCTTTTGATAACAGGTGCAGATACGGCAATATACAGGGTGTATTGCGACCGGTTGATAAGGCGATGTGACTAGTTAAATATATCAAAAGATGACGACACAAGTTCCAAAAAATCGATGTGCGGCTCAATTTCCAATCTTTGATCTCTTTCCTTTTGAAATGATTTAAAAGATTCCAGGTTAAACAGGTTTTGTTGGGCAGCTTCGTTTTTATGTATCGAAATATGCGTAAATGTTTTGCCATCTTCGGCAAGATATGATGAATAGCGAATGCCTGAATCTTTAATGTTTCTTAAATCGGTTATAAATTCGTTTACGTTTTCCTGATTCTTTTTGGCAAATTCTGCCTTTACAGTATAAGTTACTTTGACAATTTTCATGATGTTCTGTTAATTAAATTAAAAGTTGTTTTATGTATAGACGATTGACAAAATTGAAATAGGACATAATCTTTTATTTTGTAATATGTCGAGAAGTAATTAACTTCAACGAATAGCATCTAAAAGTTAGCATTTTGGAAGATAGCATTAAAGGACTTGTACCACATGTATTGAGTTTTATTATAAATGAGCTTTGCAAGAATGGCTTTATGATTGCTTATGAAAAGGACCTATCGGATTTAAAAGGCCTGATTGAGCCCGATTCTATTTCACCTGATGATTTTGAACTGCTGGAGGCTGTTGATGATGATGTTGTACGCGTTTTGCTTGGGTCTATTGATAAGGTAATAAAATGTTCTAAAACCTATTTTCTGATAAATAATCTTGACGAAATGGAGGTAATGGAAAATGAAGAGTATAATCTGCTGGCTTCCGATAATTACTATACTTATATTATTGATTGGGAAAGTAAAAGTTACAAAGACCTGCTCTACAATTTAAACGCAGTTTATTTTTCTATTTCGCAACTGCTGTATCATACCACTTGCCAAATTAAACTTGATGAAGTTGAAATACCAGAGGATATGTATGATGAGTTTCTGGATAAGTATTCGGATTTGTTAAGAGGCAAGATAAATCCTGATGATAAAAATATTTCGCTGTTATACGATCTTATAATAGACTTAAATACTGATCTGGGTGATATAGATAAGCTCACAGATTAACTCTTTTATTGGTTTTTTTGATTTTTTTTGTCTCTGTTAATGAAAGCTTAAGCAGTTTTAAGTAAGTTTGGGATTTAAAATATACCACTTATAAAATGTCAGATCAGAAAAAAGAAATATTCGAAGGCGTAGCACAGCGCTTAAAGATTGAAGGATTTAATGTAGTTAACCGTGATGAGACCCGTCCGTGGGGAGGTTTTTTTGTAATTGATGAAGAACAGGCGCAGCAATTTGCAAACGTTTATTTTGAAGGTTTAAATGTTGATGATCTTAAAATTTCAGGTAAACTAAGTCCTAAAATATTAATCGTTGCTCCAAATACACGTTTGTCGTGGCAATATCACCACCGTCGTGCTGAAATATGGAGAGTAGTTAACGGTACTGTTGGTGTGATCACAAGTGATACCGATGAGCAGGGGGAAGTAAAACAATTAACTCCCGGACAAAGCATAAAATTAAAGCAAGGTGAAAGACACCGTTTAATAGGTTTAGAAGACTGGGGTATTGTTTCAGAAATCTGGCAACACACAGACCCAGCTAAGCCATCTGATGAGAGCGATATTGTAAGGGTTCAGGACGACTTCGGAAGATAATGCATCTTCCTGTCATTTAATGACATCATTGTATCTAAACACCTATAATACTCGTTAATATCTTATATGATAATTTTATTATTTTTTCTGGCACATTGGTTTTTGTCTCTTTTTTCTCAAACCTTCTTTTTACACCGTTATGCATCGCATAAGATGTTTAAAATGAATGGTTTTTGGGAGAAGTTTTTTTACGCAATTACCTTTTTGTCTCAAGGGTCGTCTTTCTTAAATCCAAGAGCGTATGCGATTTTACATCGTATGCACCATGCTTTTAGTGATACAGAAAAAGACCCGCACTCTCCACATTTTGTAAAAGATGTTTGGGGCATGATGATTCAGACAAAAAACATTTATCTGAATTATTCAAAATATAACCATGAGCCTGAAGAGCAGTTTCGTGATAACTATCCTGCATGGCCACTTATTGATAAGATAGGAGATTCCTGGATTACACGTCTTGTGTTCATTAGCTTTTACATTTGGTTTTATGTAACTTTTGCTACCGCATGGTGGATGTTTTTATTGTTGCCAATACACTTTTTAATGGGACCTCTTCATGGTGCGATTGTAAATTGGTGTGGACATAAATACGGTTATTCCAATCATGATAATGATGATCACAGCAAAAACTCTTTGCCTCTTGATTTTCTGATGCTGGGTGAGCTGTTCCAGAACAACCACCACAAAAAACCTAATAGCCCTAATTTTGCCTCAAAATGGTTTGAGTTTGATCCTACTTATCCACTCATGAAAGTGATGCACTGGATGAGGATTATTAAGTTGAGAAAGTCAAATTAAGAGTAGTAAAAGCACGAAAGGCAGTGAACTTTTACAAACACTTGTGAACGGTTACACTAAATGGTAGTGATTAATGATATCAGAATAGCCTTTAGAGTTAGTAATACTAGATATAGTTATTAACAATGTAAAAGATAMACCTCATAAAAAAGGGCAGGATCTTCTTTCGAAGATCCTGCCCTTTTTTATTTTTTTCCTACAAATTCAATGTCTGGAAGAGGGCCTAGCGTTCTTTTGCGCTTCTTCAGCGCAAATTAATGCAACCCGAAAACAGATCATTTAATTTGACTTCTTTTTGTTGTTGCCGCTCCAGCGTCTGCTTCCACTGCTTGGGGTTCTTTTTGCACCGCTTAAGTTAGGCTGACGTTCTGTTCTTTCGGGGCGTTGTCCTCTTGATGGCTTAGCTTTGCCTTTTGATTTTGCAGCAGCAGCACCTGACATCAGGCTTTGCCAGCTCATCGCAAAAGGGTGATCTTCGGTAACAGGTATTTTTAAGCCGATCAATTTCTCGATATCGTCTAAAAATTCTTTCTCTTCCGAATCACAAAATGATAGCGCAGTACCACTTAAGCCTGCACGACCAGTACGGCCAATTCTGTGTACATAAGTCTCAGGTATATTTGGCAGCTCGTAGTTGATTACATGAGTTAATTCATCAACATCAATACCCCGTGCGGCAATATCAGTAGCAACCAATATACGTGTGGTTTTAGCTTTGAAATTGGTTAATGCACGTTGTCTGGCATTTTGTGATTTATTACCATGGATGGCTTCGGCTTTAACACCAACTTTGATCAGGTCTTTTACGATGCGATCGGCACCATGTTTTGTACGAGAAAATACCAATGCAGTTTGAATGGTTTTGTCTTTTAAAATATGGTGCAATAAATCTTTCTTGTCGTTTTTTTCTACATAAAAGATCTCTTGTTGAATCTTTTCTGCTGTAGATGAAATAGGGGTAACCTCAACCTTAATTGGATTTGTAAGGATCGTATTGGCTAAAGTCTGGATTTCCTTTGGCATGGTAGCCGAGAAAAACAAAGTCTGTCTTTTAACAGGTAATTTAGCAATAACCTTCTTTACATCATGGATGAAACCCATGTCAAGCATTCTGTCGGCTTCATCAAGAACAAAGATCTCGATATCACGCAGGTTGATAAAGCCCTGATTCATCAGGTCTAGTAATCTTCCTGGAGTAGCAACAAGAATGTCGACACCTCTGTGTAGCGCATCTGTTTGTGCTTTTTGTCCAACACCACCAAATATTACCAGTTGTTTTAAAGGCAGGTTTTTTCCATAAGCTTTAAAGCTCTCTTCAATTTGTATGGCAAGCTCACGTGTTGGTGTTAATACCAATGCTTTTATCGCTTTATGTATTTTCGTATTGGTGTGAGGTTTACTAAGCAACTGTAACATTGGGATAGCAAATGCGGCAGTTTTACCTGTACCGGTTTGTGCACACCCTAACAGATCTCTGTTTTGAAGTATGGATGGTATGGATTGTTCTTGTATTGGGGTAGGTTGTGTATAACCTTCTGTTTGCAGCGCTTTTAAAATTGGCTCAATCAGGTTTAATTCTTCGAATAACAATGTATTTGTATTTTAATGTATAATAGAGGCAAAAGAATATCACCTCGCTGCAAAGGTACATATAAACTTCCGGCTTTTATTCATATCCCGGTTTTATAGCTATGTGGCTATAAATCAGAAGCTTTGTTTTCTTTGAAACGACTAAAAAACAGGAGGGCCAGGACGCAAAGCACAAAGCCAACAACCCCGTTTAAACGCAGCCCGTAATCATTTCCAGGGTCTTTACCATATACGGTTAACATAGCGAATATGGCTATTCCCATAGTTTGGCCTAATTTTACAAAGAGATATTTAACGGCAAAAAACATCCCTTCGTGGTTTTCTCCTGTTTCTTTTGTGTCATTTTGAGCAATATCAGCTAAAATAGCATTAGGTAAAATGCCTAAAGACGCCAAAGGGAAAGACGCAAATATTACCAGTATATACATTTGGACGGCAGGAGAAAAGGGCAGGTGCCCTAAGAAATAAATGGTGACAAATATTAAGCTGAGTATCGCAAATGCAACTAGTACCAGGGGCTTTTTGCCAAACCTTTTGGCTCCATAATTAATAAAGGGATAAAAGCAGAGTGATAGAATTACCATGGTACCCATAAATTTACCGCCATCAGAATCCGGCAGACCTAATAATACGGTAACGAAGAAAAGCAGGCCACTTGAAATGATACTAAGGGCAATGTAGTAAGTGAAATCAGAGATCAGGTAATACTTAAAATTGGTGTTTCTGAATGTGTTTTTAAGTGCAGGTATGAGTTCGATATGCGTTGGTTTGGCATCGGTATATTCTTTTTCATCTATAAACATAACCGGTAAGATCATAACCAGCCCAGAGAATATGCTGAGGCAAAAGATGGTGTATTGCAGGGCTTCGGATCTGTCTGTGATTTTAAAAACATCCTGTATCAGATCAGCATAATTATTGCACATGGCTCCAATTATCATCCCTAAAACAAAGCCCACCTGCTGAAAGGTAGATAGTTTGACTTTCTGATCAGCACTGTGTGTTAATTCAGCAAGCAGTGCATTATAAGGAATAATATAGGTGGTAACCGAAATAAAAAAACCAGCAAGTACTATGGTAAGCCACCAGGCATTGGTAATGCTTTCGCCCTTAACCATAGGATAGAAAACCAGTGAGCAACATACCACTGCCGGCACTATTGCATATTTCATAATAGGAATGCGCCTGCCTTTTGGGTTGTCGCTGGCGTCGCTGACGGAGGCAATGAACGGGTCATATATGGCATCAAACAATCTGCCGGATGCAGCAATGAGTGATAAAATATTAAAGGCACCGAATACCAATAATTGGGGAACCAGCGGAGTGAGTCCTGAATTGTTTGGAGGAAGATAAAAATAGGGCAGCATAACTATAATAATGTTGGTCATGATGCTCCAGCCCATCATTCCTGCTGCATAGGCAATTTCTTTTTTAAAGGGTAATTCTTTTATCGGCATTTTATATAGGGTGATGGATTGAGCTTGTTAATTCTGGTTGCTATGTTCGGTTTCTTTGGTAAAATCGGTTTATGAAATAGATGATAATAAAGCATGCAAAGATCAATAAACCATTTATTGCGGCTTGCGGATCGTCGGCATAAATGCTGATAGCTACAAATAAATAGGCGGCAATAAATATTAATGGCATTAAGGGATACAGGCGCATACTGTAAATGGTATTTTTATCAAGATGGGGGGTTCGCTTTCTTAAAAAGAATATGGTAGCCGCGGAAGTAGCCATACCAATACAATCTAAAAATATGGTGTAGTTCAGGATTTTGTCGAATGTTTGAGCGTAAAACAATGTAATGATAGAGATGATTGTGAATACAGTTAAGCTCACAAACATGACATCCGATTTTTTGCTCTTTTTAGTAAAGATTGCAGGTAATGCTTTCTCTTCGCCCATGGCAAACATAGCGCGTGGATTGCTTAGTAAATTGACATTTACATAGCCTAAAACAGAAAGGTAAATTAAGCAGGATAACACAGTAAAACCTATGGGACCAAAGATTTTTCCCGCAAGTATTGCAGCAATGCTTTCGGCTGTTTTTAGCTGTTCAAACCCTATGACCCTTACATATACGTAATTAATTGCCATGTAAAGTATAAAAATGATAGCTAAGCCGGTAAAGATTGAGCGGGGGATAATTTTACCCGGAGATTTTGTTTCGCCCCCAAAGTTGATGGTTTGCTGATATCCGCCAAAGGTAAAAGAGATGCCGATTAAACAGATGCCCAGGGCCTTGCCATAATCAAACAGGGTTGGGGTAGTTGAACCTGATGTGTTGAAAGTGGAAGGAGAGCTTACTGCTGCCGGCCCCATAAACACAGCGCCAATTAATATAAGCACCATGCCTATTTTTATTAACGARAGTACGTTTTGCGTTTTAGAGCTAACTTTTAGTCCCAATAAATTGATGAAGTAAAACAGACCAATAGAAATAGCTGCAATAGCTATTCTTGAAAACTCGGTTTGCATTTCAACGGGTAAAATAATCTTACTTAAATACTCAGCTCCAATAATTGAAACACCTGCAACTGAAGCGGCATTTGAAACTACTATGATGCAGTTGATGGCGAAAGCAATGGAAGGATGGTAAAATGCAGAGAATATTTTATAATACCCGCCGGTAACCGGAAAACGAGATCCTATTTATTACCAGACTTACAACGATCATTGATAAGTCAAGCATGGAGAGCTGTTTTTCAGGTCGCATATTGAGCATGATTTAATTTGTTTGAATATACATGAAAATGTGCATTTGTTGAAACTTTGTAATTGATTCCCCAGCTTATTCGAGTAAATTTACTGCATTATAGTATTTTTGTATTATACTTACTTACATCATGGCTGAACCGAATTATAACGAAGATAGTATACGCTCCCTCGATTGGAAAGAGCACATCAGATTACGTCCCGGTATGTACATTGGTAAACTGGGCGATGGATCTGCACAGGACGATGGGATTTATGTTTTGCTGAAAGAAATTGTGGATAACTCAATTGATGAGTTTGTGATGGGATCTGGCAGAACAATTGAAATTACGGTATCCGAACACAAGGTTAATGTTAGGGATTACGGTAGGGGTATTCCTTTGGGTAAGGTAATAGACTGCGTATCTAAAATAAACACCGGTGGTAAGTATGATAGTAATGCCTTCCAAAAATCTGTAGGGTTAAATGGTGTGGGTACTAAGGCGGTAAATGCGCTCTCTACCAATTTTGTGGTTCAGTCTTATCGTGATGGGAAAACGAAAAAAGTAGAATTCTCTAAAGGTGAAATTGTTTTGGAGAATGATATTATTGAAACTACTCAGCGCAATGGTACAGCAATTACTTTTTATCCGGATGAGACTATTTTTAGAAACTACCACTACATTTCTGATTTTGTAGAGAGTATGATCTGGAACTATGTGTTCCTGAATACAGGCCTTACAGTCAATTTTAATAATCAAAAATACTTCTCGGAAAGGGGGTTGTACGACCTGCTTTCTAAATTTAACAAAGCCGATGAATTACGCTATCCTATCA
>NZ_JBFTIZ010000031.1:0-20321 GCF_056395165.1 Pedobacter sp. 10L46_2 | reverse complement strand
TCCGTAAGATTGCCTTTGCAACAGACCTGAGTAAAACCGATATCGGCATCATCCACACGTTAGCCGGCTTTGCACGGATGTTTAATGCTGAAATTCTGATTGTCCATATCAGCGAGAAAGTTCCTGATGAGGGTATTGAGCAGCGGAATAAAATAAATGTATTCTTAAATGAGGTGACCAACAAAGTCAATTATCATAAGATTTATTATCAGCACGTGCTGGATTCGGAGGTGGACAATGGTTTAGACTGGCTGGCCGAATATGGCCAGATGCAGGTGCTGGCCATGGTCCATCGTCAACACAACGTGCTTCATAAACTGTTCAGGGGCAGCTATACCCAAAGACTCAAAAAGAGAATCTCTATCCCCTTAATGGTATTTCCCCCTGATTGCGGAAACAAACCGCTATAGCAGTTTTCTATCCTGTATCTATTTATTTTTTGTAATATGAAAAAGATCTTAATTCCAACAGATTTCTCGGTTCCGGCCGAAAACGCTGCGCGCTACGGCCTGGAACTTGCCAAAGGCCTCAAAGCAGATGTATTGCTTTGCAATGCGATTAAAGTACCTGCGGACGCACCTATGGCCGCGCAGGTCGCATGGCCTTTAATGGACTATGCCGATTTAAAAAGGGAAGTTACCGGCGATCTGGATGAAATGGTTAAAATGCTGACCGATTTGTCCTGCTCCCCTGAAGAGGAGCATTGCCCTGACTTGAGCTATGAGGCAAGTGCAGGAACGGTTTGTGAAGTGGTCTCATCCCTGGTTAAGCACAGAAAAATAGACCTGGTGGTGATGGGGATAGCTGGTGCGGGTGGGCTTACCCAGTTCCTGCTGGGGAGCAATAGTAAGGAGATGATTGAAAAGGCGGAAAGCCCCGTGTTATTTGTGCCTTTTGAGGCGAGTTTTAAAAAGCTTCGCAAAATCGCTTTCGCGACGGATTTCGGAGAACAGGATATCGTTTCACTGCAATTTATCGCAGAACTTGCACAGGCATTTGAAGCGCAGATCACCATTGTTCATATTACCGATAAGGAGGTGACTCCCGATGGTAAACTGCAAAATAAGATAGATGCCTTCCTGGATCGTGCGGCCTTGACTATAAATTATCCTCATATTAAGTTTGAATATGTCTGGAACATAGACATTGACAATGGACTGGAATGGCTTGCCGAACAGGAGCATATGGATATGATCGCCCTATGTCATCGCCGCCATAGCTTGCTTCAACGAATCTTCAGGGGGAGCCATACACAGAAGTTTTCCAGACATACTAAAATTCCACTGTTGGTATTTTCACAGAAACAGTAATTAACAGGGGGGCTTACCACTGAGTTCATCTGTGATCAGCATCAATGCATCAGCTGACGACCGTCATACTTGCTCCAGTCTCAGCTGCTTAAATTTGATAACCAAATCATTCAATTATGCAGACCGCGGTAAAACTAGCTACACGCTTGAATAATTATCATTCTTCAGCTAACAGCTGGGCTCAAGACCTTGAGTTTTTTAAGGTTGAAGGTGTTTTCTTCCGCCGTTTACTGGCTGCCTATTTCGTACGCTTGTCTGGAGCCCGATTTACTCAACAACTCAGTGCGTTAGAAACTGAACTCGGGGAAATAGAAAATAACCGTTATGAACTGGATAGACTGCTTAGTGAACACCTCAGTCAGATAGAATTGATCTCAGAGGATACGATCCTGGAAAACCCTCAGGACCTGGAAGCAATGCACATCCGGCTGGGACGGCTGATAACCGAGTTGACCCATAAATTCCGCCATACCAAAAGAGTACTTTTCGCGCTTGTGGAAGAAGTCGTTAAAGATGATGAATTATTTGAATTGTAATGCTTAACCTTTCATACATTAAATAATAGCCACATGAGCACATTATTGCTTTTTGATCAGCATGTATTCTCCCTTCACCTAGCCCTTAGAGATATCTTATTAAGTGTTTACCGGAAAACTACCGGTGAGTAAATTCATAATTAAATTCTATCATGATGAACTACATCAAAAAATTTAGTGAGATCGGCATTAATGATATTGCCGAGGTTGGCGGAAAGAACGCCTCTCTGGGAGAAATGTTCAGTCATTTAACACCAAAAGGTATATTAATACCTAAGGGGTTTGCCGTTACTGCTGCTGCCTATAAATATTTTGTCAGCTGCAATGGTTTTGAACTCCCACTTGCTGCGCTGATGAAAGAACTGGACAGACAGGGGTATACCAACCTGGCAGAAATTGGAAAGCAGGCCAGGAACCTGTTGATGTCCGGCAGAATGACCAATGACCTTGGAATGTCGATAATCGGAGCTTACGATGCGATGTTTGATGATGGTGTACAGGAGGTTGCCGTGCGCAGCAGCGCGACGGCAGAAGACTTACCTGAGGCGAGCTTTGCAGGTCTTCATGAGTCCTATTTAAACGTTCGCGGAAGCTATGCCCTGTTATATGCGGTCAAGCAATGTTTTGCATCTTTATACACCGACAGGGCAATAAAATACAGGGAGGATAAAGGCTTTGATCATCATAAAGTATTTCTTTCTGTTGGGATACAGGAGATGATCCGCTCAGATATTGGGTGTTCAGGTGTTGGTTTCACTTTGGAGCCGGAATCCGGATTTAAAGAGGTGGTACATATTGCAGGCGTTTGGGGTCTGGGTGAAAATATCGTTCAGGGAACAGTTACACCTGATGAGTTCCTGGTTTTTAAACCTACCCTTGAGCAGGGTTTTAAGGCAATTATTCAAAAAAACATGGGCAGTAAGAACCAGATGATGGTTTACGCGGATCAGGAGGATGAAGTAAATGCAACGATCAATAAGCTGACTCCCCTGGAGCTGCAAAATAAGTTTGTCCTGGAGGATCAGGAAATCGAAAAGTTAGCGAAATGGGCCATCATTATTGAAAGACATTATCAGAAGGCTATGGATTTTGAATGGGCAAAAGATGGTTTCGGCCAGCAACTTTACATCATTCAGGCACGCCCGGAGACCGTACATTCACAGAAAAAGAGACTGCAGCTGACCTCTTACCATTTAGCTCAAAAGGGGATCCTTGTGTGCACCGGAGAGGCAATTGGTAGCCGTATTGTGTCCGGCCCGGCGAGAATTCTGAGTTCTCCCCTGCAGGCGGCAAAACTTAATCCGGGAGATATTTTAGTGACAGATACCACTAGTCCTGACTGGGATCCGATCCTGAAGAAAGTAGCAGGAATGGTAACCAACAGGGGCGGAAGGACCAGTCATGCGGCAATTATTGCTAGGGAGTTGGGAGCAGCTGCAATAGTGGGCGCTACAAATGCCACTACTACGATTACTGACGGGGAGATTATTACCCTGAATTGTGCTGATGGCAAGACAGGATTTGTTTATCAGGGTAAAGCAGAATGGACCGAATCTGTAACTGACCTTGAGGATATCCGAATTCCGCAAACACCAAAGGTACAGTTGATTGTCGCAGATCCGGAACGGGCGTTCGAGCTGTCTTTTTACCCCAATGATGGTGTGGGTTTGCTTAGAATGGAGTTTATCATCAGCAATCTGATAAAGATTCATCCGATGGCCCTTGTGCATCCTGAAAAGATAAGCAATGAAAAGGATAGGGCAGATATGGAACTGATTACGCTGCAGCACCCTGATAAAAAAGCATTTTTTGTGGATAAGCTTTCCAAAGGAGTGGCCACAATTGCCGCTGCTTTTTTTCCGAAGGAAGTCATTGTGAGGATGAGTGACTTTAAGTCCAATGAGTACGCAGGTCTTATTGCCGGCCAGGACTTTGAACCGGTTGAAGAGAATCCGATGATTGGCTTCCGCGGTGCTTCCAGGTATTACCATGGGCGTTACCGTGAAGGATTTCAACTGGAATGTGAAGCCATGCGGATGGTACGAAATGAAATGGGTTTTACCAATGTGAAATTAATGATTCCTTTTTGCCGTACTGTGGAAGAAGGGAGGAAAGTGATCGACCTGATGAAAGAATTTGGCCTGATACAAGGAGACCATGGTCTTGAAGTCTTTGTAATGGCAGAGATACCGGCCAATGTGCTGATGGCCGAGGAATTTGCTGCAATATTTGATGGTTTCTCCATTGGGTCAAATGATTTAACCCAATTGACTTTAGGGATTGATAGGGATTCTGCTCTGGTAGCTGACCTGTTCGATGAACAAAATGCTGCAGTTCAGTTGCTAATTGCCCAGATGATTAACCAGGGTAAAATATGCGGCAGGAAAGTAGGAATTTGTGGTCAGGCGCCCAGTGATTCTGCGTCTTTTGCGCGTTTGCTGGTCAGACATGGTATTGACAGCATTTCGTTTAATGCCGATGCACTCATCGCCGGGATAGCCAATATAAATGGAGTATTTTCCCCGCAGCTCAGTCCTTCACCTTCATGATGCCCAGGTAGGTGGGTTCTGCATGTTCATTTGCCGATCGGCTGAGTCCGGCTGACAGACGAGGATTTCTAGCTGATTTGCAAGTGCCGGTTCAACATATTTAAGACACGCCAGCCTTGCAGCCGGCATCCCTGATCATGCAATATAGACGTTCTACGTCTGTCAAATGACATAGTTCAGTTCCAGGGTTTAATGTAGCAGCCGTCCCGCAGGCGACACCGTATTGCGCGGATTCAACCATGTTTTTCTGTTTATAAAGTCCCATGATGACTCCCGCCAGCATACTGTCACCAGCACCAACGGTGCTTTGCACCTTAACTTGCGGAGGAAAAATTCTAACTTTGGTATCACCGGTGACCAGCATTGCGCCATCGGGGCCAAGGGAGGTAATGATCACTTCACATTTATATTTGCCGATAAGTGTTTTAGATGCCTGTTCCACCTGCGTTATACTAAGTGTTTCTTCGTTTACCAATGAGGCCAGTTCCTTCAGATTTGGCTTGATCAGAAAAACACCGGCCTGCAGTGCATACCTGAGTGCCTGACCGGAAGTGTCGACAATAAGTTTTGCTTTTTTTGCCCTGGTGATTTCAGCGAGTTTGCCGAAGATGGTTGCCGGAACGCCGGCAGGGAGGCTTCCACTGACAATCAGGTACTGGAAGTCTGCTGATTGCTCAATTGCTTTCAGGCAACGATTGCATTCGGCAGCGCTGACCATGGCTCCGGGCATCCCAAAACGGTATTGCTTTTGGGTGCTTTCTTCTTTGATCACCAGATTTTCCCTCGTCAGGCTGATCGTTTGGATAGGAACGGTTGTTATGTTTTCCTTGCACAGCATCTGGGTGAAAAATCTCCCGGGATAACCGCCTGCCAAATAGATGGCTGTTGCATTTCCGCCAAGTCTTTTGATTGCTCTGGCAACATTTATTCCACCTCCCCCTGGCTCATAAACGGGAGTAGAACAGCTCAATTTCTTTTCCGGAATCAATGTGGCTACCGATGCGCTCTTATCAATGGCAGGAGAGAAGGTCAGGGTGATGATCTTATTATCAGGCATAATTGTAATCGCTTAGTAATTGCTTTAGCTGGATCCGTCCCAGATGAATTCTTGTTTTTACGGTTCCTATCGGAACTCCTGTCTGACTGGCAATTTCACAATACTTGTAGCCAAGGCTGAAGAGCTTAATTGGAAGATAGAGTTTTTGCGAAAGTTTTTTCATCGCCTGACTAATGTCCTGCTGGATGAATCTACTCTCACCCATATTTTGGGAGGACGCCCGATGGAGAGCAGATGCGCTGATCTCTTCAATAAAATTGAATGTTGCCTGTTTCAGGAGGTTTTTTTTGTAGTTGTTACGATAGGTATTTCTCATGATTACAAATAGCCATGCCTTCAGACTGGTCCCGTTCTGAAATTGCTGATAATATCGCAGGGCTTTAATCAAAGTATCCTGAACCAGATCGTTGATGGTTTGGTGGTCTGAAGTAAACTGCCGGGCAAATTTCCGTAGTGAAGAAATTTCTTTAGTCAGTTGCCCGCTGAATGCTGAACTGCTTTGAATGGCTATTGGCTGCATGGTATGATTGGGTTTAATGAATGTAAATTTCAGGTTCCGGAATTTTATATCCCATGAGTTGACGCACATTAAATCGTGATTTAAATCATCCGATCAGGTGCCCGCAGTCATGGGTGTTGAAAAAAAATCAACCCATCTTTACCTTGTCTAATTGATATGGTCATGAATGAAATAATCCTTCAATCGCTTGGGGCTGCCCAGACAGTCACCGGCTCAAAACATTTACTGAAAACTCCAGAGCTGACAATACTTGTAGATTGCGGACTGTTCCAGGGTGTCAAATCATTACGTGAACAAAACTGGACTGCCTTGGGTATCGAAGCCTGGGAAATTGATCTGATCATTCTGACCCACGCGCACCTTGATCATTGCGGATATATCCCACTGCTGGTAAGACAGGGCTTTAAGGGAGAAATTTATATGACAGCGCCTACCAGCGAGCTGACACAGCTCATTCTCCTTGATAGTGCCAAAATACAGCAGGAGGATGCAGAAAATGCCAATAAGCACCATTATACAAAACATCATCCGGCCAAACCGCTTTATACGGTTGAAGATGCAAAAGCATCATTCAGATTTTTTACGGTTCGGGATCCCAATATTTTTGTCCGTTTAAGCGACCACATCCATTTTCAGTTTAAAACCTGCGGTCATATTCTGGGTGCCTGTTCGGTCGAATTGAACTGCTTTGGAAAGAAAATCATCTTTTCGGGTGATATCGGACGCCCGCAAAGCGCGATCCTCAATCCACCGGATTATTTTACCGAGGCAGACTATATTGTTATGGAATCCACATACGGAGACCGGCTTCACGGAACGAATGACCCTTGCCAGGAGCTCGCGGCAATAATCAACGATACCATTGCCCGCAAAGGCAATGTGCTGATCCCAAGTTTTGCAGTCGGCCGGGCACAGGAACTGATCTACCTGTTGAATAGTTTAAAGAAACAGGGAAAAATTCCTTTAAACCTGCCCATAATCATGGATAGCCCGATGGCTGCAGCTGCCACAGGTATTTCATTAACTTATGCAGAGGATTACATGAAGATTGGCAGAGCAGAATTTCAACAGATGAACAACCACATCACCATCAATCAGGATTACAGCAATACTGTAGGCTTCATTAAGGATAAAAGCAGTAAAATAGTGATTGCTGCCAGTGGCATGTTAACCGGTGGAAGAGTCCTGCAATATCTGGAACATTACCTTGAAGACAACAGAAATACCATTCTGATCATTGGTTTTCAGGCCGAAGGAACACGCGGGCGTGCTTTGTTGAACCATACGCATGAAGTTAAAATTCATGGAAAGTATTATCCTGTTAAGGCCAGGGTGCAGGAGCTGGAGGGATTATCCGCGCACGCAGATCAATCCGAACTGATGGCCTGGATCAGAAAATTCAAAAAAGCACCTGCACAGATTATGCTGGTTCATGGGGAGCCTTGTGCTCAGGAAGCCTTGAGGGTTAAAATCCAGACCGAACTGAGTATTCCGGTGAAAGTTATGACCCCGAATGAAGATGTATTGCTATTTAGCTGTGACCATTTTGTGGTTACAGCTGCCCATGATTCCAAAAATTAAAGATTTACGCATCGCTCAAGGAGTATTTGCCGATATCTTATTGGAATTAACTGGGGTCGTTTTTTGCAATTCCTCAGGCGATATCAATCTGTTTTTCCAGGTAGACATCCTGTATGGCATTCAGCAGTTCAACACCTTCCGGGAATGGTCTTTGAAAGGCTTTTCTGCCAGCAATAACCCCGGTTCCGCCTGCCCGCTTGTTGATCACTGCGGTTCGAAGTGCGTCTTTGAAATCGTCTTTGCCATTTGAGGGGCCTCCAGAGTTGATCAATCCGATTCGTCCTGAGTAACAATTCAAAACCTGATAGCGGCAAAGATCAATTGGGTGGGCTGTACACAGCTGGCTGTACATTTCTTTGGTATATTTACCGAAAGTCTTACCATAACGGTTAAGGGCTTCATAGCCCCCGTTGTTTTCAGGCAGCTTCTGTTTGATCAGATCAGCCTGCAGGCTGACCCCAAGATAGTTGGCCTGTCCGGTCAGATCAGCCGAAGTATGGTAATCCACCTCATCCTCCACGAAGTTCTCGTTTCGCAAGTAACACCATAATATGGTTGCCATACCCAGTTCATGAGCCTGCTCAAAAGCATTGGACACTGCGATAAGCTGCCGGGAAAACTCTTTGGATCCAAAATAGATGGTGGCTCCGATGCCAACAGCCCCGGTATTCCATGCGTTTTTTACGGAGGCATACATGATCTGGTCATGCTTATTGGGACAGCTCAGCAATTCGTTGTGATTGATCTTTGCGATCATCGGGATTTTGTGGGCGTATTTCCTTCCTATAATGGCAAGGTTACCCACGGTAGTTGCCACTGCATTGCAGCCACCTTCAATGGCCAGCCTGACAATGTTTTCCGGATCAAAATACATCCGGTTTGCACTGAATGAGGCGCCAGCACTGTGCTCTATACCCTGATCTACCGGTAATATGGACAGGTACCCTGTGCCGGAAAGCCTCCCTGAATTATAAATGGTTTCAAGACTTCGTAGTGTCTGATTGCTCCTTGCCGAGGCGAGAAGAATCCGATCTATATAATCTGGCCCGGGAAGATTTAGGGTTTGCTTAGTAACGGCTTGGCACTGGTAAGTAAAAAGATTTTCATCGGTTCCAACCAGATCAGTGATTTGACGGTAATTCATGGCGGTATAGTTTGTGATTCATTTGATTTTTGAAGGCAGCACCATTAAAGGTAAAACCAATTTTTTAGCTAACTTTTGCGTTTGACTACCGGTTAGAATTTCATTAATGAAATTGCGGTCCCGGTGCACAATACTCAGCAGTCCGTTTTTGCCATTTTTCCTGCAAAGCTTTTCTAAACCTTTTACAATCGAATGGTCGACCACCGATTGGAAGGAGATCTTGGGATAATGACATTCTTTTACAAGTGCAGTGCGGAACTGGTCCTTTTTAAGATCTTTTTCCAGACATGGGCTTTCGTTACGAACATTCATCAGAATGATTTCCGCCTGCAAACTCGCCGCAAATTCTGCCAGTCGGTTAAGTGCAGGAATTTCCGCAATATTTAAATCGGTGGCAAAGGCGATCCATTTGATCTTACCTACATTTTCTTCGGGTGATACCAATAACAGCGGTACTGAGCCAGCATCCACCATGTATCTGGTGTGATTGCCTAGCAACAAGTGCCTCAGGCCGCTGCTGGCATGGGTTCCCATGATGATCAGGTCTATCTGTCTTTTCGAGATCACATCGTCAATCTCTTCGGTAAGCACACCTGTTTGACACAAGTAACTGACAGGAGGATGAAATCCTTTACTATGATCCTGGTGCTCCAGTTGCTTTTTTAATCTTTTGAGCCCCTCAATGCTTTCTTCTTCAATCCGGCTGTATTGTTCGATAGGAAGTAGTATAGATTCGTACTGAGGGATTTCGGCAGGTACGTTAACCACATTGCAAAGGATCACTTCAGCTTCCAGCATTTTTGCAAAGTCATATCCAAATGCTACCGCATGGTTGGCCGTAGCGGAAAAATCAGTCAGCAATAATAATGTTTTCATAATCGGTATATTGATRAGCAAAGACAATTCTGTTAAGCAAATTTCAGGGAAAAGGAACACCCGGGAGGTGATCATGGTCATCAAGCAGGATGATATTAAACATGATATTTTTGCTCTTTGTTAATGTTGTCAGTAATCACTTGCTTAAATCAGTATGATCAACCCCAGTGCCGCAGCTCCCATGATGATAAAGGTCATCCATAAAAGGATTTTAGACAACCTGCCACTTTTATATTCCCCCATGATTGCATCACTGGCGGCAATTTTTATAATTAAAAAAAGCAGGGGAACGGCTGCAATCCCGTTTATAACTGCAGTGTAAATAAGCGCTTTTACAGGATCAATGCCGATGAAGTTCATGGTTAATCCGATCAGGGTAGAGATGATGATAATGCCATAGAATCCGGGGGCCTTGTTTACTTTTAGATTCAGGCTGGCCTTCCAGTTGAATGCTTCTGATACTGCGTAGGCAGCTGAACCTGATAACACCGGAACTGCCAATAATCCCAGGCCAATGATCCCCACTGAAAATATTAATTTAGATAAATAACCGGCATTTGGAAAGGAGTCAACCAGTGGTTCTAATGCCCTGGCAGCATCAGCGGCGTTTTTAATGTCTCTCACACCACTGTTGTGTAAAACTGTTGCAGCCACCAGCAGTATGCACCAGGTCGTAAATTCAGAAATGATCATTCCTATGGTATTGTCCTTTCGCATCGCATGAATCAGGTTCCAGCTTATTTTGTGTTTTTCATTTCTTATTCTTCCATTTTCATGCACTTCCTCAACTTCCTGTGAAGCCTCCCAAAAGAACATATAGGGGGTAATTGTTGTACCAAATACGCCGGTAATGATGAACAGGAATGAAAAGTTGAATTCAAAGTGTGGAATTACTGTGGCCCAGAGTACCGTCTGCCATGGCTGATCAATGATAAAAACGGTAACAGGGTAGGCCAGCAGGGTGAGCGCAAGCCATTTTAATATCCTGGAATAGACATGGTAACTGGTATAGATTTCAAGTAGTAGAATGGTTCCTGTAAAGGTGAAGGTGAGCACGACAAATGGTAAGGGGATAAGCAGTTGTGCTGCGGCTGCCATTGCACCGATATCCGCCCCGATGTTAATGGTATTGGCTACCACCACCAGGCCCACCATAAAATAAAGCACCGGGCGGCTGTAGTGCTGTCTGACAACAGCTGCTATTCCCTTACCCGTAACCAGTCCGATACGGGCACATGATTCCTGCACAGCGGTCATGAATGGCAGCATATACAATGCTGTCCAGAGCTGACCGTAACCAAATTGCGCCCCTGTCTGCGCATATGTAGCAATGCCAGATGGGTCGTCATCCGCTGCACCAGTGGTTAACCCGGGACCAAGTACGCTGAGCCATTTCCATCTTTTCTTTAATTTGTTTTTATTCATATACGATTCGCTCATTACATTCTGGTAACAATCTTGCTCACGAGTTATGCGATAAAAATACCTGTTGTTAGTTTTGGGAAACGTGACCAATATCATTTCTATTTATGATGTTGTCCGGAAAAAACTGTGTTTATTTTACTTATGATGCTTTTAATTTGTTTATCCCGTGGTTTTTTATTTGTAACGGCGCATTATACGTATGACATGAAATCGGAAATAGTCATAAAACAAGCTAATTGTTAAGAGTGTAATAGGCAATAGAAAAGCATTAAATTGATGCCGCATGAATAAAAAGGTGCCTATGATTCCGCCAAAGAGAAAAGCGGTAATGATAACTGTTCTTAGGAAGATACGCCGCTTTAATCTTATTGCTAGTTTCAATCGCTGGCTTACAGCCGTTGCGAGGTCTGTTCCCAGATCTGTGAACATTCCGGTGAGATGGGTGGTTCTGACCACTGACCCCGAAATCACCGAGACCAGGGCGTTCTGCATACCCATAGCAAATAATAAACTTCCGGCAAAATATTCTTTTTGGTGCATTGAGCCATTATAAGTATGCCCCGAGATGGTAACAGTTGCTAATATCAGTATAATGATGACTATTGGGAGTGAGTACGCCGATGGCTTTTCCTTTCCGACAGTTTCTATGCATATGCCGGATGTAAATGCCCCTGTTATAAATAAAAATAACCAGAGGGCAACAATCCCGGCCTGTCTAAAATGTGTTTCCACAAGATTAACAGCAAATAATGCTGCATGCCCAGTGACATTTGTTGTTAACACATTGAACGCAAGAAAGCCGGCACCATTTATAAATCCTGCATTGATGCATAGCAATACTGCAAGCCTGAGGTTATGTCTAAAACTTCGCTTTTGTCCTGTATGTCTCAGCATTTCTTTTGAAATTCATTAACGTTTATAGCCTTAATAACCTTTTTAGCATCTTATTTCCTATTAGAGCATCTCAGGAGTTTTTCAATCTCCTGTATCCAGATTTTCCGACCCTGAGTGCTGATGATTCCCTAGGATTTAAATTCTTTCAACAGCCTGATTAGGTTTTCTTTGGCAATCCCTGCTAACCCACAAGATCTCTTCTGGATATATTGATTATATTTTGCTCTCCATAAAAAAGGCCGATTTCGATTTTTTCCTGAAAACTATAATCATCTTTCTAGCAGGAAAAAATTATTCAAATACATAATGCTTACAAAGTTAGCATAAAATGGGAAAACAGCTCCGTCGAGTACTTGTCAAGTCCATTGGGGAGAGTTTCTCTATCCTGATTTCCAATTTGCTGAAGCATTCAGATACAGGCAGACCATGTACTGCTGCTGCCCTGGGAATATTCAGTATCAAAGCCTCCATCTGTGCATAATTTTGCATACCCGAGATTTGGTAAATCAAGGCCTCTACCATTTCATTTATTGTCAATTTCATATTAATGGAACTAATCATTTTTTGATGTTCATTTTAAGGTAATTGCTGAAGTTGCTTAAATAGCTGATAATTGGAGGGAATATTCACTTCATTTCCATGTTAGGTTACCAGTTCCCGCTTGTTTTTCTCTACAGAGACCCGTAAAAGTAATTGATATAATAGTTGCATAATCTTGCAGAATATTGGACATTAATGCAATCTCATGGAGATCGCTGGGCTGTGATTTTACTGTCTGGTTTTTCACTTAAAAGAACTGCAGAAGTAATTACTTCCTTTCTGATCTAATACATTGGGGAGGGCTTTCATATTTTTAGGGAAAGATGGCTGTAGTAAAGTTCGTTGAAATATTGTTTTTTCGGAATTAGTACGATGTTCATTCTTGTTAAGGCGAATTTAGGCTGCAGAATCAGGTGTGTCTCCTCTTCTGATATAATCAGGTTCAGGAATTTTATCTTTATCTTAGTGAGGTAACTTATTTTTAATAATGCCGTAAAGGTAAGTTCCACTTAGGGCGCCCAATACGACAATGATCATAGCCCAGTATCCATATCCGATATTTACAAACATTGGTCCCGGGCAGGCACCGGTTAACGCCCAGCCCAACCCAAAAATTGAACCTCCGATCAGGTAACGCGACCAGCTTTTGTCCTTGTCATGCAAGACGATCGGTTGGCCCTGAATATTCCTGAGTTTAGTTTTTTTGATGAGGTATACGGCAAGCATACCGAGAATTACTGCCGTTCCGATAATTCCGTACATATGGAAGGACTGAAAACGGAACATCTCCTGAATTCTGTACCAGGAAATGGCCTCAGATTTTGCCATTACGATACCAAATAGTATTCCTGTCAGTATAAACTTTACTCCTTTCATGTTTCTAAAATATTAATGGTAATAAAAAATGTGTCATCACTAAGCCCCCGGTAAAGAAGCCAATTACGGCAAGTAAGGAGGGAAGTTGTAAGTTTGATAAACCGCTGATCGCATGTCCGGAGGTACAACCGCCGGCATAGCGGGACCCAAAGCCGACTAAAGCTCCACCGGCCAGCAAGATCACTATTCCCTTAGAGGAACTAATGAGCTGATATCCGAACAGCTGTGATGGATTCAATTGTCCATCAAAAATAATGTTCAGCTTTGCCAGATCATCAATTGTGGATTGTGATAAAGCCATGGGGATTTCGCTCTTGAGTAAGGTCGCTGCAATAACACCGCCAAGAACAGCGCCAAGGAGAAACAGCAGGTTCCATTTTTGAGTCTTCCAGTCAAAGTCAAAAAACTGGTGTCTTTTGCCCGCACCGGCAAGGGTGCACAGGGTTCTTAAATTAGATGAAAAGCCGAAGGATTTTCCGAAAATAAGCAGCAAAACCATAATAAAGGCAATGGCAGCCCCTGAGGTATACCAAGGCCAGGGTTGTCTTAATAGTTCCAGCATAACAGTTTATGGATTGGTCATTTTACTTGGACAAACATAATCGGATAGTTGAAGCTTGCCCGATTCTTTCAAGGCCTTAAAGCCACCTTTGATATCGATAAGGTTCTCAAAACCACGGGCACGCAGAATGGAGTTGAAAATCATTGATCGGTATCCGCCGGCACAATGCACGTAATAGATTCTATCCTTGTCAATTTTTGGCATGTGCTCATTGATGTAGTCTAATGGTACATTTATAGCATTCAGTAAATGCTCAGAAAAGTATTCCGATTCCTTGCGGACATCCAGGATATTTAAATTCCCCGATTTTTCTCTTCGGTCGGCCAATTGCTCTGCTGTTATGGAGATGATTTCGTCTGTTTCTCTGCCACTTTTAATCCAGGCATCAATTCCACCTTTAAGGAAACCGATGGCATGATCATAACCCACTCTTGACAACCTGGTCACCACTTCTTCTTCTCGTCCCTCATCCGCAATTAACAGAATCGGTTGCTGTATATCCGGTATCAATGCACCCACCCATGGGGCAAAACTGCCATCGATACCAATGTTAATTGAATTGGGGATAAATGCTTTTGCGAACAATTGGGCATCTCTGGTATCCAGCAGTAATGCGCCGGTTTCATTTGCCATCAATTCGAAAGCATCGGGTGTTAATGCATGCGTGCCTTTTTCCAGTACTGCAGTAAAGCTGTCGTATCCTTCTCTGTTCATTTTCACATTCAATGGGAAGTAAGCCGGGGGTGGGGTCAGCCCTTCTGTTACCTCTATAATGAATTCTTCCCTTGTCATATCGGCCCTGAGTGCATAATTTGTCAATTTCTGGTGTCCTAAGGTATCAGTAGTTTCTTTGCTCATATTTTTACCACAGGCAGAGCCGGCGCCATGGGCAGGATAAACAATAAGATCATCGTTCAAAGGCATTACCTTTTGACGCAGTGAATCAAATAATATCCCTGCAAGCTCTTCCTGGGTCATGTGTGCTGCTTTTTGTGCAAGGTCAGGACGGCCGACATCGCCTATAAATAGCGTATCGCCTGAAAATAATGCGATTTCCTTTCCGTGTTCATCTATAAGCAGGTAGGAGGTGGACTCCATGGTATGGCCTGGAGTATGCAAAACTTTAATCGTGAGTTTTCCCAGCTTAAAAAGCTCGCCGTCTTTTGCAATATGCGCCTCGAAAGTCGGATTGGCATTCGGGCCATAAATAATCAGTGCCCCGGTTTGTTTAGACAGATCTACATGGCCCGAAACAAAATCAGCGTGAAAATGTGTTTCAAATACATATTTAATGGTGGCATTATTACCTGCGGCTTTTTCGATATAAGGAGCGACTTCTCTTAAAGGATCGATAATGGCAGCCTCATTACCTGATTGAATGTAATAGGCGCCTTGTGCCAAACATCCGGTATAAATCTGTTCAATAATCATGTTCTTTTTTTTAATTCTTTTGTATACATCAAATTTCGGCAGAAAGTGAACACCAAACGGTGACTAAAATCACCCAACTCTTGTTATTTTAAAAATTCTTTTAAAATGATATAAATGCCCATGAACAGGACAAACCAGCCGAACGCTTTTTTGAGTCCTGATCCGGGAATTCTTTTACTGATGAGGTTTCCAGCAAGCAGGCCGGTTATGGCAATTGCGCTGACGCTGAGTAAGAATTTCCAGTGGATTTGAAAATGCCCCAGGTCTCCCGCAAAACCGATCAGGGAATTCAGTGCAATGATAAGTAAAGAGGTTCCGACTGCTTTTTTCATGGGTAATTTTAATAACAAGACCAGGGCAGGGATTAGTAAGAAACCTCCTCCTGCTCCTAACAGTCCGGTTACCAGTCCAATAGCAATCCCGTAGCCTAGAAGTTTAAAGAATTTAATGCAGTCTTTGCAATCCTGTTCCTGTGCATCATCATGTTTACTTCGAATCATGCTTATCGAGGCCGTTAACATCAGTACGCCGAAAAGTACCATGGTGGCTAACGCGCTGGTAATGGTATGACCAGCTATAGTGAATAATTTCTCTGGAATAGCAGGAATAATGAGTTTTCTGGTCGCAAAGACAGTGACAATTGATGCTGCGCCAAAGAAGAGGGCTGCTTTCAGGTTCACCTGACCTTTGCGATAGTTATTGACTGCCCCGATTAGACTGGTTGAGCCAACTATAAAAAGTGAGTAAGAAGTGGCCAGAAGAGGAGCGATCCCAAAAAGATAAACCAATACTGGTACGGTTAGGATAGAGCCACCTCCGCCAATCAGACCCAATGAGACGCCGATAAATGCCGACGCTAAATACGCAATAACTTCCATTTTCTAAATAGTTTAGACAAAGTTGGAAGTTCGGACGGACAATAAAGGTGACTTAGGTCACCGATGAGTTATTTGAGGTATTGAATGTAATTTCTGTGTAAGGCGACTTCGCCACGCTGCTCCATTTTTTTTAATAATCTGGAGATCACCTCTCGTGAAGAATTCAGGTCGTTGGCGATATCCCCGTGCGTGACGGATAATGATCTGGTTTTTAAATCCTTGAATTGTTTTTCCAGATAAAATGCCAATCGTTCATCCATACTCTTAAAAGCAATGTTGTCGATAACGGTCAATAATTCTTCAAAACGATTTCTGTAGGTTTCCAGTACAAAGTAATACCAAGTCTTGTATTCCTTCATTAAGGTATCCATTAGCGATATTGGAATCATCAAGCCAATTGTTGGCTCAACAGCCTTAGCCATCACCTCGCTGGTTTCTTGCTTGGTTGCACAGATCATAGACAAGGCACAGGCATTGCCCGGTTGCAGGTAGTACATAAAAAACTCATTGCCGTCGTCTCCCTCACGATACAGCTTCACCAATCCCTCAACAATTAGCGTCGTGGACCGCATATTTTGCCCAGTTTGCATGAGCATTTCGTCTGCAACAAATATTTTTAGTGTGCCGTTTTCAATTAAAACTTTTTTTAAGTCAGGCTCAAAAAAAGAAAAATGGGAATCTATATAGCTTTGTATGGTTTCAGTTTTCATTTTTCATGGAGTGTTATTGTTTGCAAAATTACTAATTCACTAAATATGCAGATGAACTGCCTAATTGAGAATCCAAGGTCATCACCATGCGTTATTTGCTGGATTTTAGTAACACGAATCTAATGAAATTACAAAAAGTTGTGCGAAATGTTTCAATTAACTGTGAGCCATTCATACTGAACTATATTTGATTTAGATCAATGCTAAAACTAGAACAGAATGCTTGAGCGCAATGTATCTTTAGTTGAACGATTATCAGGTTTTTTATTAAATTATGTTGGAGCTTCCTTATTTAGAGATTTATGCCGAAATTTTCGATAGAAGGTTTAAAAATAGAGTATTGCAAAAGGTAGATATTCCGAGGGAAAAATGCATAAATTTTTTAATTGGAGCATTCAGTACCAGATGCTTATGGTTTCGTTTTACATTGGCAGACAGCAAATTTTGGAAGAATCTATGCTGCATACGGTGGGTTGTTAGCGTATAGGCGCTATTTAGATGTAAAAAAAATGCGGAATTATGTAAATTTATATTTGCATAATTATATAGGTTTGTTTAATCATGAAAAGTAAAGCTATCTTTCTGTTAGTGATATTTTTGCTCAATACCGTTGCGGGTTTTGGCTGTGCTTTAGCAATGGAGGTGGATCATCATGATGAAAATCATTCCCATGCTAAACCTACTCATCATGGACACAAAGATCATGGTCACCATCATGCAGGTGGACATGAACACAAAACTACCCCAATATCTGGGCAGAATTTTACAAAAGAAGATCCTTGCTGTAAAACTTTAGTGAATGATTTGGCTACTCAAAGCAAATTAGTTCCTGAAATGAGCAAAGTGCAGGTAGTTTTACCTGTATTGTGGCTTACTGATCATTCTTACTCTTTATTAATTCCCGTAACCGATGTTGAACTTGGTCGGGGCGCCTATGCAGATCACAGAGAAAGACCGCCTAACAGGGACATTCGCATAGACATTCAAAGTTTTCAGATATAAGATTTAATGTGAGATGTTGGACCCGGTAAAATAGGGTATCGGCATATGATACACTTCGCATAGCTATTGCTATGGCCAAGAATTAGTATAAACATTAAATTATTACATCATGAAAAAGATATTTTTAGTAGTTGCTGTAATTGCAACTGCATGGATCAACCCGAGTTTCGCTCAAAGTACTCAGACACAATCATTGTTAACTTCTTACTATGACATCAAAAATGCCTTAGTAAACTCTGATGCGGCAGTGGCAGCATCAAAAGCAAGCGAATTTTCTAAAGCATTGGCAAGTGTTGACATGAAGTCTATGCCCAAAGCAGAAATGACAGCCTTCATGGGGTTTCAGGATAAACTTGCATTTGATGCCAAACATATCTCAGAAACAAAAGACATTGCCCACCAAAGGGAGCATTTCGCTAATTTTTCAACAAATCTTTTTAAACTGGCTAAGGCAGTAAAACTTACTAAAGACCCGGTTTATTATGACTATTGCCCAATGAAAAAGAGTTATTGGCTTTCTGAGAATGAGGCGATCAAAAATCCCTACTTCGGTAAACAAATGCTAACCTGCGGGGCAGTTAAAGAAACTCTAAAGTAATTCTGTTTGTTAATTCCTCAGCTTCACCTTTATTGGGTGTTCTGGTATGCAATTGACATGTGGATTTTATTGAACAATTCTGCCATAGGATCACATAAATACACTTTGTTCCGCTAAGCAGGTAATCAAACATTTAAAACGATTTTAATTTAAACACGATGAAAACATTAATTTATAGTTCAGTTTTTTCCTTATTATTTTTAGCAGCCTGCTCTAATGGTAGTAATAAAACTAAATCAACCACTTCCGAAGATGCTACAGTAACAACGGCCGTTGCATCTGGATCTTCAGAAAAAGGTACTTCTACTGCCGCAGTATTAGCCTCATACCTCAAATTAAAAAATGCCTTTACAAATGACAATGATAAAGACGCGGCAGCAGCAGGAAATGAAATGGTAACTGCCTTTGCCAGTTTCGACAAAAAATCTTTAACTCCAGAACAGGATAAAGCTTATACCGATATATACGATGATGCTAAAGAACATGCCGAGCATATTGGAGCTAATGTTGGAAATATTGCACACCAGCGTGAACATTTTGATATGTTGAGTAAGGATATGTACGACCTCGTTAAACTACTTGGCGCTAATCAATCGCTGTATGTGGATCACTGCCCGATGTACAATAACAATAAGGGAGCAATCTGGTTGAGCGAAGTAAAGGATATTAAAAACCCTTATCTGGGAAAAGCCATGCCAACTTGCGGTACTGTTAAAGAAGAATTAAAATAATAGGCCATGAAAGGCATAAAGAAAATACTTCTTGGACTATTGGTGATCTTTATACTTATTCAATTTGTACAACCTGCCCGCAATAAAAGCAGGCAGGTTATGCCAAATGATATTTCTAAAATAGTTTCTGTACCCTCAGATGTACAGGGTATTCTAAAAAAAGCCTGTTATGACTGCCATAGTAATAATACTGAGTATCCCTGGTATGCTAATATGCAGCCCATGCACTGGTTTATGAACAATCATATTCAATCCGGGAAAGCTGAATTAAATTTTAGCGAATTTGGTTCTTATACCTCAAGAAGACAGCAAAGTAAACTGCGCTCAATAGAAAATAGTTTAAAGGATGGCAGTATGCCCCTGAACTCCTATACCCTGATCCATAGAAATGCCATTTTGACTAAAACGGAAAAATTGTTGCTAATGAACTGGGTACAAAATTCAAAGGATAGTTTAAACAAAAAGAATTTTAACTAACCATTAATCATCAAAGAAATGAAAAATATACTAACGGTTTTCTTATTGATCTTCTATTCTGCGGTTTCTGCCCAGGATATGAAGAAAATGAAAATGCCTGACAATGAAAGTACGAAGCAGTCGCGGGTTATTTACACTTGCCCAATGCACCCGGAAATACAATCCAACAAGCTTGGTAATTGTCCTAAATGTGGCATGAAACTCGTTGTTCAAAAGGTAAAGGCTGCTAAACCGAAACCTGGGGCAAAAGAGAAAAAGACGGCTCCATCAAAAAAAGAAGGCATGGAAAATATGAAAATGCCTGATAAAAAGCAAGACAGCGATGAGTCAGCGCAGAAGGTAACTTACACCTGTCCAATGCATCCCGAAATTCATGCACCCAAGCCAGGCAATTGTCCTAAGTGTGGAATGAAATTGGTACCTGAAAAAGCTAAAGCAGCTCCCACCAAACATGACGAAATGCAGATGCCTATGAAAGATGCTCCAAAGGATGGAATGGAGAACATGGAAGGTATGCAGATGGGAGACAATAGTGCTACAATGGAAAACATTAAAAAAGCCAAATCGAATTTGGGCCCCATCAAAACCATTGCTTTTACTCAACCACCCCGTACTGTTCGCTAT
>NZ_JBFTIZ010000030.1:6477-31390 GCF_056395165.1 Pedobacter sp. 10L46_2 | reverse complement strand
TTAGTAACCTGCCTTTGTTAAGGTTTCTTGGAGACTTACAATACCAGCACCTGAAGTGTGACTTTTCATTTGACCCTGAATTTTATTTGCCTGGTCTAAAGTATTATCCCAGGATAATGTATAAAAATATCATTTTATCTGCGGCAAAATGGATATGGGATAAACATGTGATAAGCAATTTTCTGGATTCGGCGCATGGTGTGGCTAACTTTTATAAGATGGCTTCTTCCACCCACCTGGTCAGATGGTTTGCCTTATCAAACTATGACCGTCAGTTGGTGTTTGACCTTAATTGTGAAGAATCGATCAGGTACTTTTTACAGATCATAAAAAATCAATCACGGATTATCCTCAAGGAATTTTTTATGCCAGGGGATAGTTGCAAGATTTACGACGTTAAGGGCAATGTTTATCTCGGTCAGTATGTGGCCTTCCTGATCAACAAGGAACCATGCTATCAGGAGCAGATTTTCAGACATGCAGATGTAGTGAGAAATGTTAAATCCCTATTCTTGCCGGGTGAGGAGTGGTTATACTTTAAGATATACGCACATCCAGAGACGGTAAACTGGTTTTTGGCTGACGATTCTTTGTATAAGATTTTGCAGCGACTTCGAAAGAGCAATGCGATTTATTGCTGGTTTTTTGTCCGTTATGCTGATCCCAGTTACCACCTTCGGCTTAGGATGAATGTGCATGTCCATCAAGCCGTCCAGATTATAGCTGAGATCAAACGCCTGGTCAAACCGCATCTAAAAAATGGCTTGGTTACTGATTTCACAATTGCAACTTATCAGCCTGAACTTAAACGCTACGGTTTAGCGGGAATAGAAAATGTCGAGAAGATATTTGAGCTGAGCAGTGAGGCTGTTGTCAATTTTTATAAAACTCAGAAGACACTTGACGAACAAATCTGTTTTGCGATCAGCTCCGTTGTTGAGATTTTATCAGTGATGTTTTCCACTTTGAATGAAAAGGTTCAGTTTGCGAAGAATGGAAATCAGATAGGGACAAAATCAGCGTCCAAACGGGTACAGCTGGATAAGTATTATCGCCACCGGAAACCTCAATTGGAGTTTGCGGCAGGCGAACCTGTAAGTTATTATGGCAATCTTATTGCCCAAAAAATTCAAGAATTGGGTGAAAAGTGTAAAGCAGTAAAAGACATCCGGCAGTTCGCTTCAAAAGACCGTTACGACCAGTTGGTGTCAGATTTGATTCATATGCATTTAAATAGGTTGAACACGACGGGTTCGTCTGAGTTTGAAACGAACATGTATTATTTCCTGACCAAATATTACCGATCGCTAATGGGTAGAGGGAAACAAGGTCTTGTAAATACTGTTTAGGCTTAATAAATTCTAGTTGCCACCTATGGTGTTGGATTTTAGATAAGTATAAAAGCTGGTTTTATATGCCGGACCCAGTCCAATTTTTTGACCATTACTCATGGTCAGACTGTTACCATCAACCGTTTCCAGGAAAATGGTGTTGATGATAAAAGACCGGCTTACCCTAATCAAATGGGTGCCTCTTAGTTTTGTTTCGGCTTCTTTTAAGGAAAGATAGATCACCTTCGGCGAGTCACTTCCGGTGGTATGGATTTTCACATAGTTCAGCATGGCTTCAATAAAAGTAATTTGATCAATCATGATTCTGATAAATTTTCCTTTTACACTCGCCTTGAAAAAAGCTGGCTTATCAGATACTGAAATTTCCTCCTTAACGATCCGTTTACACACTTTTTGCACGGTGCTTAAAAACTTCTCAAAAGAAAAAGGCTTGAGCAGATAACCTGAGGCATGAACGCCAAAGGCTTCCAGAGCATATTGTTCATGTGCTGAAGTGAATATAACCCGAACATCGCTATTTGCAAGGTCTGCTAAGGCTAGTCCTGAAAGTTCGGGCATATCGATGTCGAGGAAGGCAATATCAGGAGGCTGGTTGCCTGAAAGAATAGCCAGAGCATCCAGTGGATTTTCATAGGCTTTGTAAAGAACAAGGTTTGGTGTTTTTTCGATATAGGAGTCCAATGTAGCTAGTGCATGCGTTTCGTCATCTACTATTATTGTTTTATACTGCCTCATGATAATTGAATGGTAAGGGTGAGCTGATAGGATAATTCTGAATTTAAGATGTGAAGTTCGTATTTATTCGGATAAGCCCTGGAGAGTCTCTTTTCGGTGTTTTTAAGGCCAATTCCATATCCTATGGGCGAAACGAATTTCCGCTTATTGTTTAAGATTTGTATGGTCAGTAGTGTCCCTTCGATGTTACAGTGAAATTGTGCAGGGCTTGTCTCGACTTTTAACTCAGCATATTTTAGTACATTTTCTGCTAGGGTAACCAGTACCAAAGGAATGATTTCGAGCTCGCCAGGAGCTCCGGTAACCCTAAAATCTATATGTAAGCGTCCGGCAGACTTTAAAGCACTGATCTCAAAAATATCACCGATGTGCTGAATCTCCTCTTTCAGTTTTACCTTTCCTCCTGAGGGAGTGCTTAAACTGTAACGCATGATATCGGAAAGGCGAAGAATGGTGTCTCCGGCATCTTTATTGGTATGAAGGACGGTGCTGTGGAGATAACTTAAGGTGTTGAACAGGAAATGGGAATTGATCTGTGACTTCAAAAAAGCATTCTCTATGGTGACAAATTCCCGTTTTGCGATTTCCTGATCGGCCAAATCCTTTAGTCTGGCTTGTTCAAGTAAGGCAACCTGTCGCTGCTTTTTGCTGGAGGCCATGAAGAACCAGTACGTAAAGCTTAATCCATTTACGGTTATAAATCTCCAAAAAGTATCGCGCAGAAAATTGTTGAAACCTACATAAGGATTGGTGGTGCGTACCTCAAAAAAGATATAAGCTTGTGCAAGCAGATATTTCAGCAGCAGAAAGGTGGAGAACTCCAGGGCTAAGAGTATCATTCCTAAACCCAGACGCTGAGGAGCTGTCGCAAAAGAACTGGCGTATTCAAGCAGATAGTGAGCAGTGAAATAAAAGAGACATAGGTTAACCAGTAAATGCCAGGAGACATCCCAGAAATAGATTCCTTCGCCGGTGTAGGCATAAAGCATTCCAATCTCGTAAAAAAAATAGGCAGCAACAAAAGCAATATGCCTGCCGATTACCTTCAGACGTACTGTTAATTTCATAATAGAGTGATATCTACAATTTATGGTTTTTATATAAAAAAGTGGCATAGTGGTATAATAAAATTCGCTGGACTGGCCCTTTGTCCTAAATTTTCAAAAAAAAACTATGGAAACTCAACACAAAAAAAAGCTGGTTATTGAACCAGAAGTGGTCTTTGAAATCAAAAATACGCATCAGAACGATCCTCCTGATGATCCGACAACCAGTCTGGCTACGACGACTTTTACACATATATTGACCTTCGGCGGGCATACCCATCAAAAGGATTCTCGTGAATAAGAAGTACAAACAACCAAATTGGTATAATATGTATCTTGGGTGTTTTATTGAATTAAGATATGGTAATCAGCAATGAGGATCGAATTCGGGTAACTGAAATTTTAGCAAAGGCTTTTGAAGACAATAAAAGTGTAAACTATATTGTCAAGCAAGATAGAAAACGTTTGTCAAGGATAAAGTTATTGATGGAGTACGCTTACTTTATGTGCAATGCATATGGTAGGGTTATTTTGTCCGAAGATAAAAATGCATGTGCACTGGTCCTGTTTCCCGATAAGAAGAAAACCTCCTTAAAAGGGATTTACTGGGACGTAAAACTCGTTTTTAAAGTAATGGGTCTCTCTAATTTGCCCAAAGTACTTAGGCGGGAGGGTTTAATTAAGAAACAGCATCCCCAATTGCCATTTTATTACCTCTGGTTTATCGGCGTGGATCCTTCGGTGACCGGGCATGGTTTAGGCAGTGCATTATTGCAGGAATTAATTAAAGAAGCCGGCATGATGGACCTGCCTTTTTACCTGGAGACTTCTACCGTTGAAAATATCCCCTGGTACCAGAAATCCGGGTTTCATATCTATCATACAATGGATATTGGTTACACTTTGTTCTTTTTAAAACACATTACATAGCCCTCATCAAATAAGTCATTCCGATCATCGCCTAATCATCTCCCTATGTTAGGCCTAACGTTGCAAAACACCATTGCCTATGGTTCCGGTTTTTTGATGGCAGCCTATTTCCCATACTATTTTTATAAAAGCTTTCACCTGGAACACCTGCGTTTCCAGGCACTGTACGGGACAACGGTTTTTTTGCTGGGCCCTTATCTGGTATTTTTTGTGCTGATTTACCCTCTCACCGAAGACCTGAGCTTTGCCCTCAATTATGGCCTGGTCATTCCTTTTGTTTATTCTTTTTACCTGTTGTGGGCGATTTTAGATGCCATCAGAAAGGCGTTCAAAATCAAAGCAGCTTCGAAGAATCCACCAGGGAAGATGGAAGTGCTAGGTGTGTACTTCGCGGTTGCGCCGTGGGTCTGCCTGTCGGTGTTTGCCTATCTTAGCGTCAATCAATGGACCGAAGCATTGGTGACCAACGCTGGGTTTATTTTCGTTATGATATTATCTCTGAAGCGATCCATTGACAGGGATCGCTCGGAATATAAAAAGCAACTCGCCAATGAAATGGGACAAGTCTATAGTTTCCGAAAAAAATGTGCTGACTACCGGCTTAGTGTCCGTGAGCAAGAGATTGCGAGGTTGCTGTGCCAGGGACTTACTTACGAGGAAACGGGACGGATACTTTTTATTTCCCGGAAAACCGTGGATGCCCATATCCGCAAGATCTTTTTAAAGACCAATTCCAGAAACAAGATCGAACTGCTGCAGCTATTAGGGCTGACAACAGGCTGGCAGGAAGAGGTTGGGTTTGAGCACCATCTAAGGTACAATCCATGAAGCCTGTTTCAGACGAAGCATTTGAACTGTTAATCGATACAATGGAAAAGATGCAGCCACTAAGCACAAGGTTTAAGCGACTAATCAAACCCATATTGTTTGAAACAGAATACAAAAGGGGAAGCAGAATACTCAACTTCAACGAAGTCCAGCAATTGATCTGGTTTACGATAGGTGGCATTGCTCGCGAGATCAGAGTGAATGCAATTAGTTACAGCGAAAGTACAGCCTGGTTCTGGAGGGAGCGAAGCTTCTTGTATACTAGTCCTGGCTTTTTTAGCCAGGAGCCCTCTCATAGTACAATCGAGGTTATAAAGGATTGCAGGGCGGTGCTTATGAGCTACCAGAACTTGTCGGATTTAAAGACAGCGTTTAAAGAAACTGAAACGATAACCGAAAAGATCAGGGCGGATAATGAAATGATGCGATTAATACATGGCGACAACATCAGGAACCTTAACACCAGGGAAAGGTACCTGGAAGAACGGGAAATGCTGAATGAAATATTTCCGCACGCAAAGCTGCAATATATTGCTGAATATATGGGTATGTCCGTGGACAGGTTAGGGAAATTACGAAAGGAGAATTAGCTTATTTACAAAGAAATGGTAACCCGGCGCGAAAGAAATCCTTTTTTTAACTGCTTTTTATCCATTAAATAACTGCTTTTTTAGACGCTAAAACCGGGTGATTTTAGGATGTGAATAGTCAATTTAGGACTAATCAAATCATCCCTTATGAAATCCACCGCTCGAAGTCATCCATCCCAGGGGCTAGCCAGAATCCGGCAAATGCTAACCGATATCATCTGCTATAGCTTTATCCTATTATTTGTTTATGCTGCTGCAGCCAAACTGCTGGATCATCAGAAATTTGAGCTGCAGATTGCAAAGTCGCCCATACYGACGGACTTCGCCGGCATACTCGTCTGGCTGGTCCCGGCAGTTGAAATTGTCATTGCCATTCTGCTCATGTTTCCGAAAACCACGTCCCTGGGATTGTTTGCTGCGCTTGGATTGATGACGCTGTTTACCGCTTACATCATCGCGATCCTGAACTTTAGTGAAAGTATTCCCTGTAGCTGCGGCGGGGTGCTGGAGCACATGAGCTGGCAGCAGCATCTTGTCTTTAATCTGGTTTTTGTTATCCTTTCCATCGTCGGTATTCTATTACATTCTAAATCTCAAAATAAATAGGGCTTGCCCTTAAAACATATTCTATGCGCATGAATCAGGAGGAACCGAAAACCTGTAACAGAGTAGGTGCTTAATATTAAAATTAAAAACATGAAAAAATTATTTTTTGCCGCTTTATTAGCAACAGTTGCTATAGGCGGAGCATTAAGTACTAATGCAAACACTTATTATGGCCCAAATCCGAACAACACCCCTTACAATTGTAATGGAGCAGTAACGCTTTGTAGCACCGCTATTCCTCRGCAATTCGTTTGGACACAACCTGGAGAATCAGGGACCAAAATCAGGGTTTCTCAGCTTCCTGCAACAGAAAAGTTTAATTAGTAATACCAAACCCAGGCTCAGGCGATTGCCTGGGCCTGGGTTTTAATTTTAAACCATGAAAAAGATCGGTATTATCCTGTTTGTCATGTCTTTTTGTATCGTAATGTTGATCCTATTCTTTCAGCGAAGCCATCAAAATACACCAAACGCGTTCAACAGAAAATTCATTGTGCAAAAATTTAGGATAGCCGGAGTATTCCAGTTCCCTGGCGCTGGCTTCGGCTTTTCCTGGAAGCCGGACAGTCTGATCTATCTGAAAGATTACAACAATCCGGTAATGCAGTATGTCATAGATCCGGTAGAAGGATCTGTCAGAAAAATTAAGTTAGCTGTGCCAGGTAGCTTCAACATGCAGGGCGGCAATGTAAATTTTGACCGATGGAATACGACCGTTCATATGACCAATGGGATTGGTGAAATCGCTGCGATGTCCTCTTCCCGAAACCAGTTTTGGATGTTGTCTGGGCAGCGTTTTGATGAGCCCAGGTCGCTTTCAGCAGGTACGCTAGTGGTACGATCATTTGTGAAAAATAAATCGGAAAGCCATCTTGAATTGCTAAAGATCTCGCTCGCCCAGCAGGCATCGCCCGGGCAGCATTATCGATTACCCCCACAAGTGGATGGCATTTTTTGTGCTGATGGCTGGCTCCATTATGATGCAAGAGCCGCCAGCCTGTACTACATGTATTTTTACCGGGGTACTTTTTTGTGCCTGGATACGAACCTGAATTTACGTTATAAAGCGAAGACCGTTGATACGGTGCAGTGGGCAAAGATCAGGGTTAATATGTATAACCAGCGGCTCAAAAACGGTACGGGCATATTGCGAAAATCTCCGGCTGGTTTACCAACTACAGTCAATAAATATTTTACCGTCAGCGGAAACTGTGTTTACATCCAGTCCGGACTAAGGGCTGATAATGAAAGTGCTGCCAGCCGCCGGAAAGAGGAATCAATTGATGTTTATGAAGGAAACAGTGGCAGGTATCTTCATAGTTTCTACCTGCCAAAGTATAAAGGGCTAAATATGCGTCAGTTTGAGGTAGCTAGCCAAAACCTAATTGCCATTTATGATCAGTTTTTGGTGATATATCGTTTGGAATGATCTTCCAAAATCTATTTTTCTGCAAGGGCATCATTGATAAGCCGAAGCAACTCTTTTGAAGTAAAATAACCGGTTAGTTTAGCAACGATTCGATGTTGTTTATCTATGAGCAACACGAAGGGGGCGGCATTAACCTCATAATATTTTGACAGGGGATGGTCAAGCAAGCCAGTGCCCAATCCGGTGAACACATTCAGATAGGCTTTTGAGGTGTAGGTTCCACTGTTCAGGCTTTCCATCCATCTTTTTCTGTCCTTGTCTGTGTTGACACTTAAAAATTTGAATTCCTGCTGGTCTTTTAAAGAAGGCCAGACTTGGGATTCAAACAGATGATGAAACTGTGCGCAGCCACTACAGCCGGTCCCCCACAGGTCAATGATAAATACTTTGCCTTTCAGTGCCGAGGTATTAAAGATATTGCCGCGGAGATCGGTAAAGTCCGTATCATAGAATGGTCTTCCTTTGGCCAGTTTGGTTTTTTTGGCCATGATTTCCTTTCCCAGCTTAGAAGTTAGCAATGGAGTGGCATCCATGACCAGGGAATCATAAGTTATGGGATCGTAACGGGCAATGTATTGCAATGATTTTCCATCCATAAGGAACTGGCTCAGCAGCCTTTCCCTGATTTCAGGTTGACTCGTATGGTATTTCAGCATCTCATAAAATGTCCGAAGGTCAGCATCTTTTCCGGAGCCCTTCAGCAAAGCTTTGGTTTTATAGTGCCTTAGCAGCCCGCTGAAATGCTCCGGGCTTAAAAGGCTAATCGTATCCTGCTCTTGTTCAGTATCAAAAAAGGTTTGTTTAAAAGCTGCCTTAAGGAGCTGCTGCGCCTCTGGTTGCTTTTTTTGATAAGCTAAGCGATAACCGTCATTGATGTAGTCGCCCCATTCTGTATGGTACCTGGCAAACTGGTCAGCAATCAATTTCCGCATTGAAGGGCTGAGCTGCGCAGTGGAACTGTCGATAAGTTGTTGTTTTTTCTGCAGGTTTGTTTTAATCAATCTGGCCAGCTGATCCAGCTTTTGCCGGACCTCTGTTGATGTATCCGATGCTTTGAGTTCAGTGTACAGGCTGGTAAAATTATCTTTTACTTTTTGCAATGCCGTAATGAGGTTGTATTTGGCAGCACCTTTTCCGCTGAATAATAAAATATCGTCTCCTGTGGTTTCTGTGATGGCAATATGGATGTCGTCCCCTGGTTCCGCATACCAGGCCAGGGAAAACCATCCCAGGGTCTCCACGCTCCCGGACCGGGGGACTTTGATCACAAAAAATAGGGGCTTACCTAATGCCGGGATTGTGAAACTAAAGGTTCCGTCATGGTTGACTTTGGCTTTGTAATCAACCGAGGAATCCCAAAAATTCGCATTGGGATAGGTCCAGACCAATACGCTGTCAGGTTGCTTTTTTTTGCTGTATTTAAATGTACCTGAAAAGGTAGCCTCTTGCGGAATGTACTGCGCGTTTGACTTTACAGTGAACAGTAATAATAGGCCGGTGATCAGGCTCATGTAAGATATGGTTTTCATAATAAGAATTTTATTAAGCAGCGCATTTTGAGGCGCTGCTTAAGTGTACACATAGGTTTAATACCYCTGGTTTTGAGTGATCTGATGATTTCTGCTGATTTCCTCCACTGGAATCGGGTAGAGGATGTCGGTTGCCTTCCAGCCGGATTTTAAAGGGGAGAGGATGGCAGTGCTCAGTCCGCTCCGTTTCAGGTCAAACCATCGGTGACCCCATTCTGCAAAAAGTTCTGTCTGCCGTTCATGCTGAATGGCGTTTAACAACTGGATCTGGCTAATATCCGGATGGGTGTCTTTTATTGCAAGAAGCCCGGCCCTGCGTCTGATCTGATCCAGATCGCCCGCGCTTTCGGTTAGTTTGTTTTGCATCGCCCTGGCTTCGGCCCGGATCAGGTATTGCTCTGCCAGACGGAAGACTACTGAATACTCTGTAATGGTCGTAGAGGATTTGACTTTGTATTTATATGGGTAGTCATAACTTCCGGTTTGATCTGTGTAATTTCCGATCCAGGCAGTTTTTCGTTTGTCATTTGGCTCAAAGGCTGTACTGGCAAAGTTTTTTCTTAAGGATACGTAATCGGGAGTAGCTTGAAGGATAAACAAATTGCCGTCCTGGCTGTTGGTGTTTGCGGACGGAAAAATGGACCAGATGATTTCCTTGCTGTTTTTTATAAAGATTTCATCCAGGCCGACCAGGTCGTAGATGCCGGTTTTACCGATGACCAGTGAAGCATATTTCTCCGCATTCTGCCAGTCTTTAGTATACAGGTAAGTTCTGGCCAGCAGGGCCTGAGCTGCCGCACGGTTCGGCCGGACGCGTTCCCCGCTTACATAGTCGTCGGTCAGTAGACTTTCAGCTGTTTCCAGGTCAGTAATAATCTGCTGATAGACCGCTGCCTCTGCTGCGCGGGGATGATTTCGGCTTTCACGGTAGTCGGAGCTTAGCTGTAGTGGTACCGGGCCAAAAAGATTGACGAGGTAGAAATAACAGAAGGCCCTTATGAAATGTGCTTCTCCTTCCAGTTGTGAACGGACTGGGGGACTAATGCCTTTTGAAGCACTCAGCCCTTCCAGGATCGCGTTGACGGTATAGATATGGGTATAGGGTAACGCATAAAGAGAACTGATACTCGTGGGTTGAGGATGGAGCGCGTTTTCATAGAATTCCACCAGACTAAAATTGTAGTTTTCAAATTCATCTGCTGAGAGGCCGCATAGGGAGGTGATACTGGTATTTCCACCCGAGGCATATCCTGAATTTGCCATGCCGCTGTAAATTCCTGTAACAGCAGAGGTTGCGGTTTCGTCATTTTTAAATATTTGTGCTGAGGAAAGGCTGTTCTTTGGCGCATCTATCTCCAGGAACTTTTTACAGGAAGTTTGCAGGTAAATGATGGCACCAGCGATGAGGTAAATTAGTTTAATATTTTTCATGACCTTAGTATTAAAAAGTTAGATTTAAACCAACAGAAAATACGCGCAGGGGTGGCAGACTGTACATGCTCAGCGTTTCCGGRTCCAATCCTTTGTATTTACTGAAGGTGAGTACATTCTGCCCTTGTATATTCAGCGCTGCCTGTTTGACCCTGATCGCCGAAAGGAGTTTCGCTGGTAAAGTATAGGAAACAGAGATATTTTTTAGCCGGATATAGGAAGCATCCTGAATGGCCATGCCCCCTTCGTTCTTTGCATCGCTGAAAATGTAGTTGGTATTGTTTGTGGTGCTGAACTTTTGGACTCCAGACTGATCACCGGGCTGTTGCCATCTGTTCAGGACGGCGGTGAGCTGATTGCCGTACGGGGTTTCCGGCGTCCATATGCCGGGTGTAAAGGTGGTCGTGCTCATGTAATTGTTGCCGTTTTGCTTCACAAAAGAAAAAAGGAAATCTAAACTGAGCTGTTTATACCGCAAGGTGTTCTGGATTCCCCCGAAAAAATACTGGCCGGTAAATTTATGGCGATAGCGGTCGGCATCGTCTAACGTTCCGTTACCATCATAATCCTCGATGTCGTATAATCCTGTTTGTGGATTAACCCCATTTACCTGATAAATCTTGCGGATAGATAAGGGTTGCCCGATAATGTAATTGTAGGCATCATTTGAGCTTTCCAGCCCCGGATAGGCAATGAGCCTGCTTTTGGGGATAGTCATGTTAATAGCAGCCGACCAGGTTAAGTTGGTTTTGTTGACCAGTTTAAAATTTGTTCCGATCTCCAGTCCTGAATTTTCAACGGTAGCCGGGCGGTTGGCGGTGATGGTGGAGCTTCCTGTACTCAAAGGCAGAGGATCTCCGATCAGCTGGTTTGAGGAGCGGTTTCTGTACCAGGAAACTTCCAGGTTGATCTTGTCATGCCAGAATCCGAGTTGGATGGCGGCTTCCAGTTTGCGGTTGGTCTCCCAGGCAAAGTCCGGGTTGCCCACGCGGCCGGTGTTGGGCCTGACGGTAGCGTTTCCCTGGTAGCTATTTCCGGAATACCATAGCTGCAGGTAGCCATAGTCGGAAATCTGGTCATTTCCGGTGATCCCATAGCTTGCTCTCAGCTTGCCGAAGCTCAAAAACCGGAAGTTTTCTTTAAACAGTTTTTCTTCGGAAAATATCCAGGCGGCGCCGATGGCCCCGAAATTGGCAAACTGCCGGTCCTGTCCGAACCTGCTTGATCCGTCGCGCCGTCCGGTCAGGTTGATAAAGTATTTCCCTGCCAGGCTATAATTCAAACGGGCAAAGATTGCGGTATAGCGGTATTGGGAATAGGTGACCTGGTAGGGCAGGATGTTGGCTGCAGACAGGATGTTTTCCATGAGCTCGTCGCTGCTGAAGCCGGAGGCCTCCAGTGCCTTCATTTCGTTCTTATTTTCCTGGAAGGTTAAACCTGCTAATGCTTCCAGGCGTCCGGCGCCGAGTTTTGTACTGTAATTCAGCTGCGGTTCTGCCTGCCAGGTGTTGTTGCTGGCATTGGCAAAATAGCTGGTCCTATTAGCCGAGGTTGCATTGTTGACAGGTGCAAAAGAAGCAAGCGGGATTTTGTTTAATTCTTCTCTGTTCTGCGTGGTGTAGCCAAATGAACCCTTCAGTTCTAGATTCCGCCACAGTTTATAACTCAGGCTTAGGTTTGCGACCAGGTTATCTGTTGCCGCTTTGTTTGTGCGCTGCATTAAGGCCATGGGGTTGATGTATACGGTATTGTTTGCCCAGTTCAGATTGCCGGAGGCATCATACACATCTGGAGCGTTGGGTGCAAGGGCCATGAATTGTGTGAAATCATTTCTGGGCAGCAGGCTGTTGGTACGAGAATAGTTTGCAGTGAAGCTGGCCTGGAAAGGACTTTCTGGTGACCCGATATCCAGACTGGAATGCATGCCGCCACGGTTAAAGCCAAATGATCCGGGGTATACCGTTCCTTCGCGGTAGTAATTTCCACCCAGCAGGTAGCTGATCTTTCCGGAGCTGCCGCTGAGGTTGAGCGCGGCATTGGTCATGGGCGCGGCGGCGCCAATCATTTCTTTTTGCCAGTCGGTATATTTGTCTGCTGCCCAGGTGCCGTTCACATCAAAATCTCTGGAAGTGGGGGTTAAGCCGTCGTTCTTAAAGGCTTCCCGGCGCATTTCTAGGTATTGCTCGGTGTTCAGCATTTTGGCTCTTCGGTCTACTGCCGCGGCACCCYGTGAGAAAACGGCATTTAGCTGGCTGTTTCCGCTTTTGTTCTTTTTTGTTTTGATGAGTATGACTCCGTTGGCGCCCCTTGAGCCGTAGATTGCTGTGGCATCGGCGTCTTTTAAAACTTCAATACTTTCAATGTCATTAGGGTTTATTAAGCTTAGTGGGTTTGCTCCGTTAGCGCCAAGGATATTACCCCCGTAGTTGAAAGAAATGTTGGTTGAGGGATAGGATACACCATCTATAATGTATAAAGGATCATTGCCACTGGCGATGCTGTTGCGTCCCCTGATCTGAACAGAGAAGCCTCCTCCTGGTAATCCTGTTTGTTGTGTGATGGTAACACCGGGAATGCGTCCCTGTAAGGCCTGTAAGGGATTATTGATGGGTTGCTTTTCTATGGTTTCTGCGCCGATTCGAGAAATGGAGCCTGTCCGTTCGCGCTCTTTCACGGTGTAGTAGCCTGCATTGATTTCGACTTCCTGCAGCTGGCTCCGGAGTTCCCGCATGAAGATTTTGAATTTGTCTTCTCTGCCCATGATATAGTCCATGGACTGGGTTTCATATCCGGTGTAGGAGAAGGTCACGGTTCCATTTTTTGTCTTGCTGACGAGGGAAAATTTGCCGTTTTCGTCTGTTATGGTGCTGATGTCGGTGTCTATGATTTTAATGGTGACACCAGCTAATGGTTTTCGGTCTTGTGTATATATGGTTCCGGTAATGGTGTCCTGGTCCTGACTTTGTAGGCTAAGGATTAGGCATAACATGGCCAGGACGATAGTGAGTATCGTTTTTTTCATTATCAGTTTTTTAAGAAAATAGTTAGTCAAAAAGTATTAAGGTGCAAAGCAGGCAAAGCCATGCCTCCCTGCACAACCCGCCCACCTTGCAAAAAATTAATGACATACTATTGCGGTGCCCTGATAATGAGTTTAAAGATGTTGCTGGAAATTACTTGGTTAGCAGTTCTGGTTCTCATATTTATTCTACGTTAGTTGAACATGATATGAGCCTCTTGAGATGTTTTTGGGGATGAATGCTATCAGGCCCGGGACAGAAGTTCTCATTGAAATTGCCCGAGTTCCCGTGTAGGACGGGGATTAGCAAACGCTAATCTGAACGCAATCAATAAGCTRCCCCGGCCTAATAGCAAATGCTATTAAGTACCGGGTGCTCACTTATCCCTCGCGTTCTTGAAACTCCTACATAACTCGAACGAGGCTCTTGGGTGAACACCTCAATATCATTGGATATTTAGTGATCGCAATTTAACTTATTTCATGAATAATGTTTTAGTAAATAATCTACTTTTCATTTCCTTAATTCAAATATATGTATAAAAATATAGATTTTCTATATTTTTATAAAGAAAATCTAGCTAAATCGTGTTGGATTTATAAAAATGAAGAATGAGTTTTAATTTCACTGACAATGGTGAAATCTAAAAGTAAATCTGACTTGACAAAACTTGGTCTGTACTTGGCTAAAAAATTCGTTAATAGGGCAGAGTTATCGCGCAACACTGGTCTTAGTGAATCGAGATTAAGCGAGCTTAGTATTAATCCAACATCTAAAATCCGAGGGGATGAAATTTACCTAATAGCTTTGGCACTTAGGGTGGACGGAAATGAAATCTTAGATTTTCTGTACGGACATCTAAAACTGAAGGATACCATGCGTTAAATTAGTTTCATTGCGCACTAAATGTAATTTCCTATAATGTGCGAATGTCTATCCGGAGTTGTTTGTCAGGCATGTATAATGATAATCACACGTGTCGCCTTTCAACGGGAGTCATAAAAATAACTAGGTTGAAGCAGCATCATTACTATGAGTGGGGATTATTCCGTATACGGCCCCTCTTTCGCGGACACGCGCCTCATATTACGGTCCAAAATGGTTCTTCCCCAATTTTGGTGGTTAAGTCGGTTTGAGTACTAATCTCTTTCTAAGTAATTCGAAACTTGCCCTACTATACATTGCCTTCTATTGTGCCATTGCTCTAAGGCAAACTGATTGCAATATTTCGGAGTAGTATACATAAAAAGAACACCTAACATGGGTGCCTACTATTACATCCCTACCAATATTAGTGAATTCTAGATTTAATGTTTACAAAGTATATCTGCAGAGGAGAAGATCAATTCAGATTTTTAAATAAACGTAACAAATACGTAACGGAGCAAAATTTTTCGGTTCCATGAATAACTCGTAAATTGCTTCTGTAAGCCAGAAAGGCACATTTTGCCTGTTGTTAGGGCGGTTAGGCTAGAAGACTCATAATCTTTGACTCGTATGTTCTACACCGTTAGAGCTCATTTCGCAATTATCTTCATTTTTAATAGGTATCAGCTTATCACCGTCAACCATAGTTTGAGATATATCAGTAAAAAATTTTGGAAATCAAAGATAATGTTCAGCTATCCTTTGTTGACAGGAGCAAATGTTAGTTCGATAATTCAAGATATGAAATCATTTTTTTGATAATTGAATCAACTGGCCTGTTGATGCTTTAATTTGACTCCTTTTGGGTGACGAAGTATGATAGTCATGCCGAATTTAGGGTTGCTACACAGACTGGACATAGTTAACTAATTGCCAGAACAATTGAAGGTAGAATAATTTACATGTTGTCTAATAGGTTCGATTTCTGTACCTGTTGAACATAGTTCATCTCACAACACGACTAATATCATTTGCTTAATAATCGATTTGCAGATCTTTGATGCAATGTAATCGTAGTTAAATCAATAAGGTCACAAATGTCCGAACTACTTTCTTTGTAAAGAAAGTAGCAAAAGAAACGTAATTGTCAACTCGTATCAGGATTACAATTTTTAAGTTTTTACCAACCTCAAAAACTGTAAACATTTTTCAGTATCGGACAGAGGTCAATGGAACAAATTTGCAATGATGTTATTTTTCAATGCGGATACTTTATCCTCACCGGTTCCATCGTTCACTAAAATCACGATGCCGGTTTGTTTGTCCGGATAAAGATAACATAAGGCGGTGAAGCCAACTCCGTCACGGCCGGTATGCATAATGTATGGCAGTCCGTTGTCTTCTTTGTCCATCATCCAGTTAAGGCCCATTTTCATGCCACCTGGTGTGGTGAATGTGGGTTGATGGCTTAACTTAATGACCGGATTGTTTTCGTTGAGGTTAGCTTTGATGTATTTCAACATATCATTGGGCGTGGAAACCATGGATGGGGCAGCTCTGAAACCTTCATCCACGGATAAAGGTGAAGCATTACCCTTTTCATCATGCCCCATGAGCAGGCCTTTCGCTTCCGTTTTTGTTAGCGCAGGTCTGGTGTGGTCGATTCCATTCCGTTTAAGATAAGCAGTGACCAGCTCGGGATATGGCCGGTGATAAATACGCTGAAGTATGGCTATCAGTACCATAACCGCATTTCCATTGTATTGATACTTTGTTCCGGGTATGGTATCTAATTTAAAGTGGTGCATGTCTTTAAAAAGACTGTCGGCGGTATATTCTTTAAAAAAAACGGCGAGCTTTTCGGGTTTCAGTTTAGAGATGCTGTCAATAAATTTATCTGAATAGTCTTTTGACATAGCCGGCATTGCTGCTGTATGATTGGAGAGGTCAACTATGCGTACCGGATGTCCCTTATATTCCAGGTTGGGATAGCTGCCGGGCAAGTATTTGCGGATATCATCATTTAGTTTTAATTTTCCCTCAGTCACTGCATTGGCCAGCATCCATCCTGCAAATGTCTTGGCAATTGAACCCATGCCGTAGTAGCTGTTGCCCGTTGGCAGACTGCCGTCGCCTTTGTGGTAGTTATATTGATAGGGACGTCCCTGGGAATATATGCCGATGGATAGGTCAAACGTAGCGGGTGCCTGCAGGTAAACTGATGCCGCTTGCTGTACCAGGCTGTCCAAATAGGTTTTGAGTGGATTATCCGTTTTAAAGGCAGTTGTCTGGCAAAGTGCAACTTGGCCAATCAGCATGCTGCATACAACTGATATTTCTAATTTAATGTTTGCAAGAATATTCATTTTACTAGTCAATTTCTTTATGGTTCAGAAAAGACGAACTTACCTTATAAAAGGTTGCAAGTAGCCAAAATTTTTACGAAAACAAAAGCACCCCATTTTTATAACAGGTGCTCACAGGCGGGCTTATCTTTGATGCCTGACTGTATATTTCAAAGATATGAGTGGGAAACAACCATTTTTGCCGAAATGCCCAGATCGGGAACCCTATAAGACAAGCAGATAATATAGTACGTCCTCGGTAGTGCCATCAAGCCAGTTGCATGGTTCCCTGTGAGTGTATCGAAAACCAAAACGCTGATTTGCGGCTTTGGAAATTAGGTTGCTTTCCCGATGACTTACGCTCAGATATTTTAACTTTCGGTTCAATGCCCAGGCCATTCTTATTTTATAAAAAAGAACGGAGAGCCCCTTTCCCCGGTGTTCTTTGCGGACATAAGATTGGCCCATGTAACCTTGCTCTTCGTTTAGCAGCAAAATGCTTGTCATGCCCACAAGTTCGTCATTTGCAAAAAGGCCAAAAACCGCTCTTGGATCTTTTATCCGCTCCAGCCATTGCGCATCGGTAAGTTCTACTTCTGCAGGAGTGGTACACCTGAACATGGCTGGCTCAGTTTGGATGGCTTCTAAGCGCATGGATTTATAAAGATTGGCTTCGCCTTCTAGAAGCTGACGGATACTGTAAATACCTTTTTCAAACTGTGATTCTGGAATTATCATTTAGTATTAATATTGAATGTAAATTTATAAAATGTACCGATTATACAAAGCAAGCTAACTATCAGCTTTATCATCCAAGGTTCCAAATTCAAATAGAACAGTAAGCAAGCCCTGTTTTACCTTCAAAATCAATAAGCTTAATTCCCTTTTCTTCTTCCCCGCCAACGCAAAACCCTGTAACAGGCAAACTGGCAGTAATTACGCTTGCAGAAAACAACAGAAATTTCCGCCCAATCCAGCAAATTTCCGGTATGAATGTCATAAGTGAGCATACTAGGTTTTTCTCCGCTGTGCTGGCCTTCAAGCCTAGTGGTTTGAAGAATCCGTTCGGTATGTCTGTCGTATTGCCGAATCAGTCAACGATAGCTTCTCCCATTGTCAACATAAACATTTAATACTCCCTTAGGATGATCACCCGCCGTAGATATAGTAAGCCCAGGCGTCGGACTGGTCTTTCACTTCATTAAATATCCAGCGGACGCTGATCAGCCACAAGCGTAGTATCCGATTTGTTATGATAAATAGGTAAAAAGAAATGATAAATAGGACAAATAAAACAACGTGATAAGTAGTTGATTTGCTAAGTACAAAATATGTAGTCATCAATAAACCAATGGTAATATGTTGCTGGCGTTTCCTGCGTCTTTTTATTGTTGATGCTGTTTTCGAGGGTTCGCTTGTGTTTAGTGAGTGCTTAAAACCAATATTATATATACTTAAAACCAAATCAATTAATTATGAGACTAAAAATTACTAATCAAAAAAATCTCCTCAAAAAGATCAGGTATTATGTAATACCCATTATGGTAACCTTTATTTGCGGGCAGGCGTTTGCGCAATCCGTAAATGTTAAAGGCAAGGTGATCTCGGGTGATAATAACCAACCTTTACCGGGAGCTACCATTACTGAAAAGGGAAAACAAAATAGCATTGCAACATCATCTGCCGGTTTGTTCTCCATCAATGTCAATGCCGGTGCTATATTAGTTTTTAACATGGTTGGGTACGTGCCGCAGGAAGTTGTTGTCGACAGTCAAAGCGAGGTTAATATTACCCTGCAACCAGATAATAAGGCATTGAACGAAGTAGTGGTAATTGGCTACGGCACTGCCCGCCGGAAGGATCTTGTTGGCGCGGTCAATACCGTATCTGCCAAAGAAGCGGGTGCCAATACAGCCCTGAGTCCGGCGCAATTACTTGTAGGTAAAATGCCCGGTGTACAGGTCGTTAACTCGCAGATCATTATCCGGGGAACAGGTTCTTTTACCAGCGTTGATCCGCTGTATGTTATTGATGGCATACAAGGCGATGGTAACGTATTTACCACCCTAAGTCCGCAGGATATTGAAACGATCACTGTTTTAAAGGATGCATCTTCAACCGCCATCTACGGTGTGGCGGCAGCCAATGGTGTAGTAATTGTCACCACAAAAAAAGCAAAAGCAGGTGCAACACGAGTAAGCTTTAACATGCAGGCGGGTACCTCAAAAGCATGGCGACAACTGGATATTTTAAAGGCTGCGGATTACGTGGACTTGCTTAAAGATATTGCAGCTACAACCAATATTGCCGTGCCTGCTAAGCTGAATACCGCAGATGTACTTATTGACCGCGCCGATTATCAAAAAGAAGTATTCAAATCTGCGTATTCTACAGAGAGTGATCTGAATGTGAGCGGGGGAGGTGACAAGGTATTGTATAACTTGTCTATGAGCTATATTACACAGGATGCGATCATTAAAAAATCCCGTACTGACCGTTTATTTACCCGTTTTTCGCTGGATGAAACACTAGGACGTTTCCATTTTGGCCAAACCTTAAATTTAAGATATAACCGTGGAGCGGGACAGGCCGCCAGCCTTATTGGCGGTATTACTTATGCACCTTATAAACCCATACTTGACCCGGGCGTGCTCGGCGGCTACTCTATAGTAACCAATGTTGATGACAACAGCAATGTGGGCAATCCCCTACAGGATTTAGGGGTTAAGTACGGAAAGAGCAATAGTTTGACCTTATACCCTCAGGTTTTTGGCGAGGTAAAACTACTCAGCGGTCTATCATTCAGGTCGCAGCTTTCGGCAACCTACAATACCAGTAATTCCGATTCCTACCAGTATCCGTATGTCGCCTCCAACAACCTGGCCTATGGGAGACAAGTTGGCCGCTCATTCGGTAGTTCATTTACCTATACTTTCGAAAATTATTTCTCCTATAACAAGACCTTTGACAGGCATAACTTTTCGGCCACATTAGGTACAAGTTATATTGATGCCGGTTACAACAAGGCGCTTACCGTTTTAGGTACAGGCTTAACAAACGATAACATTAAGGATATCAGCGTTGCACCTACCGTGACCACTACGGGCAATGGTTCGGGCTATGGTACCCAATTTGGTCGTGCGCAATCATGGTATGGCCGTTTAATTTATACGTTTAATGACCGGTATATTCTTTCTGGCAGTATCCGTCGCGATGGTTCATCGAACTTTGGTGTCAATAACCGTTATGGTAACTTTCCGGGCGTAGGTTTTGCCTGGAGATTTACGGAAGAAAGCTTTGTTAAGTCGGCCTTACCCTTCCTTTCCGATAGCAGGCTGCGTGCCGGTTGGGGACGTACAGGTAACAATAAATTTAACCTGGGTGTGACCGATGTATTTACCTATAGCGGTTATCCTAATGGTAACCTGGTTTACTCTTTAGGTACAAACGAAGCCTTTGTTGGCGGTGTTACCGTAGCAACCATCTCCAATCCATATCTGAGATGGGAGCAGACCGATCAAACCGATATTGGTCTTGATCTGGGGTTTCTGAATAACCAGCTAACCTTAAACGCAGGCTATTACAAACGTAAAAGCCGTGGTTTAATTGTTAACGTTCCGGTACCAACCAGTGTGGGTATTGGTGGTATAAATGGCATCCAAAGCGTAGTAACATCAAACGCTGCCGATGCCGAAAATAAAGGATTTGAGTTGCAGATTACTTACAAAAGCAAAAACAAAGATGATTTTAACTATTCCATCAGCGCAAATGGTGCGTATAACCAAAACAAAACACTTTCGTTAGGTAATCTATCGCAATCGCCAATTATCAGTGGTGTTTTTAATAATTTAAATGGACTTACCTTAACGCGGCAGGGCTCGCCAATTGGTGCGTTTTACGGTTACCGCGTTGATCATGTGGCAAGCACACAGGCCGAGATCGATGCGCTTAACACGATCGCGAAGCAAAAATCAGGTAATGCAGCAGCTGTATACCAAGCAGGCATAAAACCGGGCGACTTTTTGTTTAAAGATTTAGATGGTAATGGTATTGTAAATGTGGCAGATCAACAGGTGCTCGGCAGCGCCATCCCTAAATTTATTTATGGATTTAACTTAAGCGGCAACTATAAAAATTTTGATCTTAACCTGGTTGTATCCGGGGTAACGGTTATTCAGCTGGGCAATGCACTTAAATTTTTTACCGAGAATGCCTCAACAGGGCATAATGCTACCACAGCTATATTAAACCGGTGGCGCAAACCCGGTGATGTGGCAGCCTTGCCAAGAGCTGGACAGAGTGTTACCTCATCAGGCAACTTACGTCCATCCGACTTTTTTATCGAGAACGGCGCTTACTTGCGTGTACGCAATTTTACGCTGGGTTATACTTTTTCTAAAAACACGTTGGGATCACTTACAGGCACGGTAATTAGCAAATTCAGAGTTTTTGCAGCAGCGCAAAACCTGTTCACCATCACCGACTACAAGGGTTATGATCCTGAAGTAAGTGGCAGTGACTTTATTTTTGGCCGTGGGATAGATAACGGACAAGTACCGCAACCAAGAACCTTTATAGCAGGAATACAAGTAGGATTTTAAAAATTAATGATTAAGGTGATGAAAAAATATATGAAATATGTGCTGAGTGCGGGCTTATTACTAACCGCAGGCAGCTGTAAAAAAAATCTGGACGTACAAAATAAAAATGCCTATACCTATGATACTTATTTTGCCAGCGATAACGTATTGAACCAGGCAACCATAGCCACCTATGCAACCTTATTGCACAACGGGATGTGGGCCAGGGAATGGTATTTTATTTTTGATCTTTTAGGTTACGAAGCAAAAAATGATCAACCCCTGACCGGCGATTTGCTAAACCTGGCGCAATATAACTTTGGCAATAACCAGCCAACTTTAGATGCCATGTGGGCATCGCTATATCGCATGGTTTTTCGTGCCAATGTGTTGATTGACAGAGCTAGTGTGTGGAACCCTGTTACAGCTACAGAAATAGMTCACCAGAAACAGTACATTGCCGAAGCCAAATTTTTGCGGGCTTACGCCTATTTTAACCTGGTAAGTTTATACGGCAGGGTACCCTTGCGCGTAAGCTATGAACAGACCACCAATAATCTGGAGCAGCCAAGAGCCACTGTCGCCGAAATCTGGACCTTTGTTGAAAAGGATTTGCAGGAAGCTCAGGCCGATTTACCGGTAGCCTTTGCGAATGCCGATTTAGGGCGCGCTACCAAAGGTGCTGCCACAGCACTTTTAGGCAAGGCATACCTTTATCAGAAGAAATATGCTTTGGCCGTTTCCGAACTAATCAAACTGACACAGGCACCGTATACCTATACCTTATCAACGAATTACAATGATTTGTTTAATACCACCAATCAAAATAATAAGGAAAATATTTTCCAGATCATGAACCAGGTATGGACCGACTGGGGTATTGGTAGCCAGTATTATGTATTCGGCGGCCAGGAAATTAACGGCAAGGCAACCCACTCAGATCGGGCACAGGAATATGGTTTTAATGATTGGAGCAATGTGTTTATCACCACAACTGCTGTTAAGGCCTTTACCTATCCTAACCCGCAAACTGGTGTCTCCTACACCGATCCACGAGCGGCCTACACTTTTTATGGCGATGCGGCAAGTGGGGGGCAAACGCAATATTGCCAGCAATGTGTCGGTGGACCAGTTGCTTATCCGTTTGCGGCTAAAGGCTATCACTATTTAAAATACCAGTACTATAATTTGATAGCAGTTTATGGCGGTCCGCAAAGTGGTATAAACGGCCAGGTAATTCGTTATGCCGATGTGCTGCTATTATTGGCCGAAGCTTACATTCAGCAAGGGAATACCGGTACTGAACCACTTGACTTGATTAACCAGGTAAGGGCCAGGGTAAGCGCACCAGCGTACATAGCACTGGGCAATCAGACTAATGCGTTCAATATCCTCATGCGCGAAAGGCAACTGGAACTTACCGGCGAACAATCGCGCTATTTCGATTTGATCCGCTGGGGTATTGCCAAACAAACCATAAACGCCCAGCGACAGATTGAAGATGGTACGCAACCTTTTCAGGATAAAAATGTGCTGCTGCCCATCCCTATCTCGGAGAAAAATGCAAACCCAAATGTTGCAAAGGATATCAGCAACGACTGGAACTAAAAACACTACCTATGATTGAAGAAGACCGCCCCGATAACAGGAGCGGCCTTCTTTACGCTAAAGTGTGTTTTTGTTGGCCTGGAATTCAGACCATGTTACACGTTGGTAGGTTTTATTTTCTGGATGAACTGGGTGGGGGGAATGCCAAATTCTTTTTTAAAGGCTCTGGTGAAGTAGGACTGTGTTTGTATACCCACACGGTACATCACATCAGTAATAAAAATATCTTCATGAATCATGATTTCTTTAGCTTTTTGCAGTCGTATGGTGCGGATAAATTCACCAATAGATTGGCCGGTAATACTTTTAATTTTGTTGTACAACTTGGTTTTGCTCATGCACATCTCTGCAGAGAGGAAATCGGCATCGAGGTAGGTGTCAGTCATGTTTGCGTTAATGTAGGATAAGAGTTTGTCTATGAATTCTTTATCTCGGGTAGAATGTGCCAGTTCTCTGACCTCAATCTGGTGATCTTTAGCATAATGGTTTTTTAGCTTTTGCCGCTGCTCAAAAATATTTTTAATGGTTAAACCTAGCAGCTTAAAGTTAATGGGTTTGGAAAAGTAGTAATCGGCGCCCGATCCGATTCCTTCAATTTTCGATTCGATATTATCCTTAGCTGTCAGCAATAAAAAAGGAATATGGCTGGTTTCCAGGTCTTCCTTAGTCAGCCGGCAAAAATCAATACCATTCATCCTCGGCATCATAATGTCGCTAATGATGAGATCTGGATGTTCCTCCTTAGCTTTAATAATCCCGTCTGCACCATCTGTAGCTACCGAAATTTGGTAATAGCTGCCTAAGCTATCTTTGATCAACTCAATTATTTCGGGGTTGTCATCAACTATTAAAATGTGCTTTTTAATGGCCCCGGTATTAATCTCCTCCATTAAATCGTCAACGGCCGTGCTGCTTGCATCGGTTGTATATTGCAGGACGGGTATCACGCTTTCCAGCCGAACAGTGCTTTCATCCAGGGTTTCGTTCCAAATTTCGGAATCGTCGTAGTCATCCTTTAAACAAGGTATTTTAATAATTACTTCGGTGCCTTTTTCTTTTTCGCTGGATACGCAAATTTCACCTTTGTGCAGGGTAACCAGGCTTTTCACAAAGGCCAGGCCAATGCCCGATCCAAGATGYGATTCCGAAACCCTGTAATAACGCTCAAAAAGATGCTTTAACGAGTCCTTATCAATGCCGATCCCCGTATCGGTAACTTTAATGGCCATGCTTTTTTTCGATTGATAATCGCTTTTAATCAGCAACTCGTTTTTATAGCTGTTGATGATCATGTTTTCCGGCTCGGTTATATCCACCATTATTTTTCCTCCTGCCGGGGTGTACTTAATAGCATTGTGAATCAGGTTTAAAACTATTTTTTCCATTATTTGACGGTCAAACCATGTATCGGTTATGGTTAAGTTTTTCCTGAAAGAGAGGCTTAATTGTTTCTCGTGCGCAAGCTCGACAAACTCGTCCGTAATTTCATCAATAAACAGGTCGATGTTGCCTTTAGCTACCTTTAAGGATAAAGCCGCTGATTCCACCTTTCTGAAATCCATTAGCTCATTGATCAAATTCATCAGCCGGTTAGCATTTTTATACAGCGATGAAAAATGTCGGCCGGTTGCTATGCTCACTTCCTCTTTCATCAGTTTTTCCAATCGGCCCATGATCAGCGTAAGCGGGGTACGTAAATCATGCGATATGTTGGTGAAAAACTGAAGCTGAATTTGGTGTAACTCCTCTTTTTTCTGCTTTTCGAGTTTATCCAGCTCAAGCTGCCGTTTAAAGTTTAGGGCATAATAAATGCCTGTTATAAAAATAATGCCCATTAGAATGCGAAACCACAGGGTTTGCCAATAGGGGGGTGTAATAATAATAGTAAGGGTGGTAACTTGATTGTTCCAGATTCCATCGTTGTTTGATCCCTTAACTTTAAATACGTAAGTGCCGGGATCTATGTTGGTATAAAAGGCCTTTCGATCATGCCCAATGTAATTCCACTGTTTATCAA
>NZ_JBFTIZ010000030.1:0-6442 GCF_056395165.1 Pedobacter sp. 10L46_2 | reverse complement strand
GTTTATCAAATCCTTCCAGTTTGTAGGCATACGAGTTATTGCTGCTGGCGGCATAATTAAGCGCTGCAAATGATAATGAAAAGGTGGACTGGTTGTGCTTTAAAACAATTTCCTTAGCAATGTTAATATCTGCTTTTAAGGGCGAGTTATATTCAAAGGGCGTAACTTTTTTATTGAAGATCTGAAACTCGGTTAAGTATACCGGTGGGATAAAGCTATTGGTAATAATGTTTTTAGGATAAAAGGAATTGAACCCGCTTATACCACCAAAAAATAGCTTGCCATCCCTGGCCCTCAAAAACGCATTAGCAGAAAACTCTTCGCCCTGCAGGCCGTCTGCCTTATTGTATTTTTTGTATGTGCCTTTATCGGGGTTAAATTTAATTAATCCGTTAATGGTTGAGATCCATAACAGGCCTTTTTCATCCTCCAGTATGCCCTTAATGAGCTCATTGGCCAGCACACCACTCTTGGTGTATAGATTAAATTGATCTTTGGTTTCATTGTATAAATAAAGGCCGGCTTGTCCTACCCAGACCCGGCCTTTGCTATCGGTATAAATTACTTCAATAATAGGGTTTTTCTCCTGCCCTAAAAAATAATGCCTGAAAGAATTTGTGGTTTCGTCAAGGCAGTTAAGTCCRGCATCGTCTGTGCCTATCCATATGTTGCCTTTTTTATCTTCATTTAATGATACAATATCGTAACCCAAAAAGCTGGTTCTGTTCTGCGGGTCCTTAGTTACCCGTGTGAACGTGTTATTGTCCGGATTATAACGGTTCAGGCCCCCGTTATAAGTACCTATCCAAATATTGCCCTTCCTATCCTTCAACAGTTTGTAAACATGGTTAGAACTAATGCTGAAATTATCCTTGGGATTGTTTAAAAGCCGTTTAAATGTTCCGGTTTTGGAGTTAAAAATATTGAGACCGCCGCCCCATGTAGCGACCAGCAAGTTGCCCTGGTTATCTTCTATAATATCAAGCACCGCATCAGAGCTAATAGAGCTGTTATCAAACGCATTATAGCGGTAATGTTTATAGGAGTTATCGGCGCGGTTGTATTTGTTAAGTCCTCCGCCATCGGTGCCAATCCAGATCGTGCCTTTACTGTCTTCATAAAACGCCTTAACATCATTATAGCTTAAGCTATTGTTATTTTCCTCGTGTTGAAAAAGTTCAAAGTTCTGTGATCTGGGCTCATATAATTTAATCCCTCCACGGTGTGTGCCGATCCACATGTTACCTTGATTGTCTTCAAAAAGTGCAGATATGGTTCGGTGCGGCAGCGTACCGGGGTTATTTAGATAGTATTCGGTATAATGATAAAAGGAACTGCTGCCGGGGGTAAGTAAATTTAAGCCACCGTTTACGCAACCGGCCCACAGATTTCCTTTTTTGTCAAAAATCAGATCAGTAACCGAGTTGCTGCCTATGCTTGATGCATCCGTTTCAATATGATAAAGATGCTTTATTTGTTTGGTTTTAGGGTTAACTACATAGATACCCGCATTTTCGGTGCCTATCCAAAAATCACCATTGGGCGCTTGCTGCATTACCCGTATCTTGGCTTTAAAATTAGGGCTCAGCAAATCTTCGTTAAAGGTATTGTTTCGGTAGTTAAATTTGTTTAAGCCCGATCCGGCCGCAATCCACAAATTATTTTCACGATCCTCAAAGATGTAATTAATGTAGTTTAATGATGCATTGGTTGCATTCTTTCTATAGCAGCTAAACTTTTTAGTTTGCCGGTTAAATAGATTCAGGCCGCCGTTATAAGTACTTATCCAAAGGTTGCCACGACGATCTTCATAAATACGGTTGATGCTGTTGTCAGATAACGATGCTGGATTATTTACCTGGTGCTTATAGGATGTAAAGGTGCCTTTCTCCCGGTCGAATAAATTTAATCCATTGGAGGTGCCAATCCACAGGTTTTTTTTCCTGTCCTCATAAATATGTCTGATGTAGTTGTCGCTGATACTGAGCTTATTATTTGCGTTATTTTTATACACTACCATTTGGTAGCCATCGTATTTATTCAACCCGTCTTTAGTGCCAAACCACATAAAGCCTTTGCTATCTTGCAATATACAATTAACGTTGCCGTTGGATAATCCGTTATCGCTGGATATATTGGTGAATTTTAAGGGGGGTACGGCACCAATACCTAAAAGCGGACACAAACATATTAAAAATAACATATGCCGTTTGGCAAAGATGCTTGCGGCTTTAAAAAGGCTCATAACAGGTTATTAATTGGTTAGTATAATGGCAGTGACAGCCATAATTCAGAGTCTAAAATACTTAAATCCTAAGAAATTACACAAATAAACGCGCTAATGATAAATAGGTCAAAAGAAATGATAAATACGACAAGTAAACGCTTCGATTTAACGATTATTTGTTTTGAGCAATAACCAAACTGCCACGGGATAGGCTCAGTGCTGGCGGTAAGGCACCGCATACAGTTCTTTACCTTTACGATCGCCTGGTCAAAAGAAACCTAAATAATTTTGGCCTCAAAGGATTAATAAATCATTTGATCAACAAGGGACGGGCGATACGGTCAATTTTGGGAGACTCAGGGAGGATTCATTTCATGTTGTGAGGTTAAATCAAAGTTAACTGCGAAATGCTTTGCTTTTTCCGTTAATCGGTCTGCAGGAATCTCCACCCAAATCCATTTCCTAACAAAAGTCAAGTGTACCCGGGAGTTTCTACAGGAACTTTGTGTATCGGGAGCAAACAGATATTTGGGGAATAACCTGGTAAGGTTTCTTATTTCCAGATGCAGTAGTTTATTGTTTCTATCTTCCGGGTTTACCATGATTATAAGTTTTAAATTCCTATTGATTACACTGCGTTTGATTTTTGGTTCATGAAATTTTAATGAGCGGTAGTCAGTCCGGCAAACTTCTTAAAGCGATCCAGTGCTGATCTGCAATTATTGATATCATGCGAGTGGAGGAACGGTTCAGGATTTGATTTCTAGTAGATCTGTGATCATTGGTTGATGCCGGTATTTGGGCTGAGAGTTAAAGAATGTCTACTTATGGTCCTTTCTGGGGATGCAATAACCTCGCGTGCAGATTTAGCGGCTTTTATGTTTACACACATAACAGATAGCAGAACATTTTACAGTACAATTGATGTCGCCTATTAAATGATCAGAAGAACCAGGTTCCGCGAAAGARGTGGCCACATAGGTGTTAGCCCGAAGTCCGATCTAAACCTCCATCGAGCAAAGTTGAATTGGATTACGAGAGAAACCTGAACCACTATCGCCTAAATATATAAACAGGGTTAAATAATTCACTATTTTCTATTACAATTGATTTTTTCCACTAAATTAGACTCAGCTATGCTAGTTAAAACAAGCCTTACTGATACCTGCTGCTATAGTTAGTGTGATGTAGCAAACTTTTTATCCATCTGCCCGGGTTCTTGTTATTGTATTGCCCATAAAATAATCGCTGATCCCAAAACAAATGCCACTTGGCAAAAATTCTAATTAAAGTGAAACATGTCAAATATTCAACAGGCCTATACTCTTTTTGATCAATATAACCAGAGGTCTCCCGAAAGTATTACATACCAGGGCAAGACTTATCCAATTGAATATTTTTATGCATTAAAGCTTCACCAATGGGTACTAAAACTTGAACCAAATGCTAGTGAAGCCTTGCAGCTTGCCTCCAGATGTCAACATATTGGCCGTTGGGAAATCGCAAGAAAAACCTACCCCGAGGGCCGGATCGGCTATTTAAAATGGAGAAGTGATCTTTCAAAATTTCATTCAAAAAAGTGTGAAGAAATACTTCGTTCCATTGACTATAACGAAAGCATTATAAAGCGCGTCAAGGAAATCATATTGAAAAAAGGAATAAAAAATGACGCAGAGGTACAGATAATAGAAGATGCGTTGTGCCTTGTGTTTTTAGAATTCCAGTACGATGCACTCATTAAAACGCAACCGGAAGAAAAGATGATCAGCATCCTTCAGAAAACACTGGTTAAGATGAGCGACATTGGCAGACAAAACGCTCAGGGTATTAAGTTCAGTGAACTTGGGGAAATGCTCCTGCTTAAGGCTATGAATCCCAGTTAGTGCTAAACCACAGCTATGGTTATCAGTCTATTTCAAAGTTACGAGTGAGAAATATCCATTATCTCCGAAAGATATTACCTGTACCAACCTGGCCGGGAAATAGTTTGTTTGCTAGCACATCCGATAAGAAACAGTTAAACCCAAGCATGTTTGAGGTTTGGTAGCATCGAGCTTCTTAGCGTTTGATACCGTCAGTATGATCCAACCTGGCAATAATGCCCCAGCCATAGAAATAATTTGCTAGTGCTATCATTATCTCGTTTTTGCCTTTACGCAGAGGAAGTTTAATGTTGGCATTTTCTAAAGTGCATCTTCCCTCAGGACTTTTTTGCGCTGGCGTACCAAAGTAATTTTTATCAACGTATATAATTTCACCATTCAAGAAGAGCCATACCTCATCGTTAAAGCCAAAATTTAGCATTCTTTCCTGATCCTTGTCGGAATCGATTGTAGTTTTAAGCCAAGTAAGTCGTCTGACATCATTTTCTCTTAGTCCATATATTCTGGTAAGGTTAACAATTCCACGCGCTTCAGCTTTTATCGGTGACCATTTTGTATTACTATCTGGTAACTCCGAATTTGTTAGTTTTCCATACATACTTGGTAAAGAGAATTTTATTTCTTGTCCAAAAGGAAAATCTTTCGCAGGTGCTACCATCCAATCTCTTAGGTATCTTGTATCGCCAGTGGTTGCGATATAACCAGATTCGGGACTTAAGCCCTCTGTAGCATTTGGTTTTATTGTAAAATTGGCATATATAACATTTCCAGAAAGCGAAATGCCGCCAGAGTTACGTCCACCTTCCAATTCGGGAACAATGAGCGCAGGTTTGGTCATTTCATTTATATATACCCTCATCTGTTTGCCTGATATAACCAATTTTAAATGATTCCATTTATTCTGATATATAACGGCACCTGCCTGATACTCGTCGGTCAAGTCCCAGATGCTCATGCCGTCCATTAAGGCAGCATACTGCAATGTTGTTCTGGTTTCCGGTTTTACAGCACCAAAAGAACGGATATAAAAGTTCTCGCCATTTTTATGGTCTTCGGACATGCGGAAATTAATTCCCGGAAATCCGATGCCGCTAAGTTCTACATCAAATTCAATTGTACCATTGCTGAAATTGTGATTTTTTAAAAATACCTGAAATGCACTTCCATTTTTTCCTTTTATAACATTCGTATTTTTGTAGGTTGTAAATTCAGTTGTAGCGGCGTCACTTTTCCAATATTCAGCCTTCATTGGTATTTGAACTTCGCTACTTGAATCTGATTTGGTTGCTTTTATCGATTGGGCATTAATTTGGAATGAACACAAGATTCCGGATAGAAATAGAATTGATAATTTCATATTAGTCTTCATGATAAAAAGGTGGTGGTTAAAAACTAACCAATTCAATGCCAGTATTCAAATACTCGATTCTTAGAAATCAGTCCCCTTTTTAATGCTACAATGTGTTCATTTTCGAGCACTGATGTGCGGTTTCGTACGGGATTCATGCATTGGATGTGTATTTCAAGATATGAGTAAGGAATAGCTATAGAATGGTACAACCTATACCAATCTGGCAGGAAAATTTAATGAATTGTTCGTTATTATTTATAAAAAAGTACTAGGCTTGAATTGCCTGTTCTGGTTCCGTTTGATTTATTGTCCACCAAGTTAACATTGAATTTACGTGAAGTGCACTTGTCAGGATTCGAACAACCATAGGATCGAAGTTATCAAACGCCGACATTTGAATTAGTCAATAGTAAAGTAGTCGTCGGAGCCGAGCTATAGGAAGATAAAGTGATGCAATATGGGCTAAATTGTATCGCTTTTAAAATTTAACGCTCTCATCGCAATGGTAAATAAAATTAACTGAATTGCAAAATGCAACTAAAAGACTTAACTGCTAGGTGTATATTTCAAAGATATGAGTGGGGAAGAACAAGATAGTAGACACGTCATTTTGAGCCAAGCTGATACCCAATGCGGATTTGTTTGATTTTTATGGTGGGTGGCCTGTTGTACTTCCTTGTCTTTTTTCGGGCTATGATTACTTTAGTTTTCAGGACTTTGACTTTTTTTAAAGCGAAATTGCTTGTCATTTATTTTGCTATTTGACAAACTTTTGGGGAGTACCTAAAAACAAACTACTCAAGATGTTGGTGAACTGAACGCATATACCATGTGTAACAAATAAAAATAGAACTAAGTTCATTAAAAAAATCTTCGCGCTTACCTGTTTTCACAATGATTTAAGAATCTATATTTTCATTTTTGGTCTGTACTGTGATCCTTCATTGAGAATTACGAATCCAATAATATGCTTTCCACCAC
>NZ_JBFTIZ010000029.1:0-20931 GCF_056395165.1 Pedobacter sp. 10L46_2 | reverse complement strand
GGTGAGGTAATGGTGGTGGTGGTTTTTGCTTATGCAGAACAGGAGCAGGTAGATGGTTTAATGGAGCATTTGAAAGTGAATTTCCCGGAGATCACTTCGTTGCTTTACATCCTGAACCAAAAAAAGAATGATACTATTTTTGATCAGGAGGTAATTACCTATGCAGGTAGAGATCATATTTTTGAGGAAATGGATGGCCTACAGTTTAAAATTGGGGCTAAGTCTTTTTACCAGACCAATTCTGATCAGGCCCATGAGTTGTATAAAATTACCAAAGAGTTTGCAGGTTTTACTGGTGATGAACTGGTTTATGATTTGTATACCGGAGCTGGTACCATTGCTAATTTTGTAGCAAGAAGTGTAAAACAGGTGGTTGGAATTGAATATGTGCCAACAGCTATTGAAGATGCCAAGTTTAATTCTGAGCTTAATAAAATAGATAATACTATTTTTTATGCAGGCGACATGAAGGATATCCTGACAAGGGACTTTATTGCAAGTCATGGTAAGCCTGATGTGGTAATTACAGATCCGCCAAGAGCCGGAATGCATGTGGACGTAGTGGAAAGACTCCTTGAAATGGAAGCTGAGAAAATTGTGTATGTGAGTTGTAATGCAGCTACCCAGGCAAGAGATTTGGCGCTGTTAAAAGAAAAATATGAGGTAGTTCGTATCAAACCTGTTGATATGTTTCCTCATACTCAGCACGTTGAAAATGTAGTGTTATTGAAATTTGTAGGTAGTACATCGGAAGATAGTTTAGAGAATAATTAAGATGGATATAGAAGAATTATTGCCACAGGAACCAGAAGGTGGAAAAGCAGAAGAGAAAAAGCAAAGCCCATTGGTAAGCTTAGAAAAGGATTTAGATTTATATGCTGACTCTATTAAAGAGATTGCTGTAGAGATAATGTTGGAAGGAATATCTGCTAATCCCATTTTTATTGCCCACCAGTACGAAGTAAATATTGGGGAGGTAATTTTGGATAGAAAAGAATTAAATACTGAATGGACTATACAGGCGTCTACTTTTGAAGAGTTTGTAGAAAAAGGTATAATCCAACCGGATAAAAAAGCATTATTCCTTAAAAGCTACAAAAAACCCGAAGATTTTATGTGCGTTTTTGTGATTGTACCTGAAGGGGCTAACTTTATTTATTATCCTTATAAAAACAAAGGATAACTATTCTTTTAAGAAAAGCAGTTTTTCTACTCTGACATGATTTAAAATAAGGCCATCAATTTGATGGCTTTCGTTTCTTCTGAAATTGAACTCCATTCCTGTTTCCGGGAGATAATAATAGTCTTTATTACCAGAAGAGGTTATTTTTTGTGTACTGCTGCCTATCTTCATATTCAGGCTACCATTATTTATTAGTATTGTATAATGAGCATCGATCTCAGGACTGTAAAAGTTTCCGCAATATTGATTTAAGGTATTGATGTCTTCTTTTTCCGGTTCAATTCTTTTTGCCCATGATGGTTTTCCTTGCTGAGTAATTAGCATTTTTTGAGTATGACTATTCTGGGGTTGCCTAAATTCGAAGGTGATGTCTTCCTCGCCTTTAATATAAAATAAGGAATCGTTTAATGGTAAAATAGGATAATCATTCTGATTCCATTTTTGGAGAACAGTTAAGGAACTGTCTTTACTGAGCACATCAAAAACCATATTTTGGCTTCCTTCTATCAGGTAACTGCCAGCGTAAGGTAAGGTACTTACACTAAGCTTGAATTCTTTAACTACTTTTTTTTCGATTGGTTTTTCTGTTTCTTGTTGAAGTAATATTGGTTTGGTACCAGGGTAGATGTTATTATAGATACTGGTAAGTATATTATAACCTGAAAAAGTACCATTGTTGCTCATAATGATAATACCAAGGTCTTTTTCAGGAAAAAATGCCATATAGCTATGATAACTTGGCAAATCTCCACCATGAGAGATCATTTTTTGATCTTGGAAAGAGGTAATTCTAACTCCTCCTGCGTAATCTATTTGATTTCCATCGTTGTTTATGGCAGGTGTCAGTATTTTTTTCCAGACTTTATCACCCAAAACCCTATGGTTTTTCATTTCGTTGAACCATTTATCCCAGTCAGTGATCGCACTATAAACATTCGAATGACCTATAATTGAAGTCTTGGGATTATACTGGATGTATTTATTGTCTTCTAAAAGATATCCATTAGCCTTATTTTGTACCAGGTGGCTACGTGAGAAACCTGTATTTGCCATTTTTAAAGGATTAAAAATGTGCGCTTTAGCGAACTGACTAAGGTCCTGACCGCTTACTATACTCACAATTTTGGAAAGGAAAAAATAACCGGAATTAGTGTAGCTTTCCTGATCGCCCGCTGGAAAGTTTAATGATGACTGACGCGAAAGTGTAGCGTAAGCTTGCTGATCTGTGGTTTTACCATTTTCCTCCATATCCCTAAGCCAGAGTAATGTAGTGAAGTCTTTAATGCCGCTTTGATGGTGAATAAGCTGATCAATGGTAATGGTATCTGCATACGCAGGGAGGTCCTTGAAATATTTAGAAAGGTGGTTGCTTGTTTTTAATTTTCCTTGTTCTTCAAGCAAATAAATGCAGGCTGCCGTGAATTGTTTAGATACTGAGCAGATGTTAAAGCAAGTTGCAGAAGTATTTTTACGTTTTGTATTCAGATCAGCTAATCCAAACCCACTGGCGTAAACCAGCTTTTCCTTTTGTACAATACCTACTGCTACTCCGGGGATATTGTTCTTTGAAAGATTGGCTAGAATACTGTCAATCTTTTTCTTATTGATAGATTGACCATTAACAGCATTTGCAAAGAAAAGGAATATAATAATTATATGAACAGAGAGGTTTTTCATAAGTATGGCGTCTATATAGTTATAGACGATTGATCTGAAATAATGGTTGCAATTTAAAATAAAAATTCCTGCCAGACATCCGTTTGGCAGGAATAACTAAAAACTAAAACTAAACTTTATTTTAATCGGTTTACATCTCCGCTTTTGCTGGAGTTGTTTTTTACTGATGCACTTCCTTTGTAGTTTATATCACTACCTCCACTGGCACTTGCCTCTAATGCTTTATTAACATGAATGTTTGCATCAGAACCACCACTTGAACTTACTTTTGCGTAATCAACTATAAAATCCAGTGCATTTACATCGCTGCCTCCACTTGTAGCAACCTCCATATTTGTTGCACTTCCTTTTAAATCAACATCAGATCCACCACTTGTGTGTACTTCAATATCTTTAGCAACTACATCTAATTTTAAATCAGAACCTCCTGATGCACTTAATGACAATCTATCGGTTTTTAGTGTGTTTTGAGTATACACATCACTACCTCCGCTTGCTGATAAGGCTTTTAACGTTTTATAATTGACATAAACTTTGATGCTTTGATTTTTAAATAACCGACCCCAGTTAACACCATCTTTATATCTGATTTTTAGGTTGTTTCCTTCTTTCTCGATGATGACATTTTTAATGAGATCAGGATGAGCGTTGATACGAATATTTTCGGAATTACTCTGTGTAAGGTATACGTCTATTCCACTTGAAACTGAAACTTCATTAAAGTTGGTTATAGAAACGTCTTTGTTCTGCTGGGCATTTGATGATATTACAGATGYCGAAAATACAAGTAATGTTAGGGCTGATTTAAGTATAGATGATGCTTTCATAATTGGTTTTAGATTGAGGGTTTATTGATTAGACGCAACAGAGGCCTAAACGTTGCACGATTTGTAAACTTTTTTTAAACGCATATAAAAATATTTTTATCTAAGTTTGAATATGAACCTTAAAATGGTTCTTTTTGTAGCATAAACAATGTGATACCAGATGGCAGAATCTCAATTACTTATTCTAGATAAAAAACAGATACAGCAAAAGATCAACAGAATTGCATACCAGATTCTGGAAGATAATTTAGACGAGAAGGAAATTGTATTGGCAGGAATATGGGACCGGGGCTATAAATTAGCCTTAAGGCTTAAGAAGGTATTGACAAAAATCTCTGATCTTAAAATCACGATGCTCAGGATAGATCTTGACAGGCTGAATACTAAATTGGTTGCTAATACTGATTTAGACGAGTCGCATTGGAAAAATAAGGTGATCATACTTGTTGATGATGTATTAAATAGTGGTAAAACACTTGCTTATGGTTTAGGCGTTTTCCTGAATACGCCACACAAAAAAATCCGTACAGTGGTACTGGTAGACAGGAGCCACAAAATTTTCCCGATAGCTACTGATTTTGTTGGTCTGGAGATGGCTACTGTTTTAAAGGAACATGTTGATGTGGTTATGGATGTTGAAGGTGAGGAAGACAGGGTTTATTTAAGCTAGCMGTTTGCATTTGAGGCTAATTTTTCTCATTTTAGAGGGATGTACCAGTCCCAAAAAAGCCCTGTAATTTTTAAGTTCTTTTCCTGGTATGTTACTTATATCATTAAGAAGGACTTTTCTTCGTACAATTTTAACAAGCTTCAGATCAAAGAAAATGAGGCTGTGCTTTTATTGGCCAATCATTTTAGCTGGTGGGACGGTTTTTTGATGTTCTATTTAAACAAAAAGTTGTTTAAGAAACAGTTTCATGTGCTGGTTACGAAAGAAGATTACGAGAAGTTATGGTTTTTAAAATATTTGGGCGCTTTTGCTGCAGAAACGAAAGGAAAGGATGTGGTGCAAACATTAACATATGCAGGGAGCTTACTGGATAATCCTGATAATTTGGTCCTCATGTTTCCTCAGGGAAAACTCTATACTAGCTACATCGGTAGTATAACTTTTGAAAAAGGAGTGATGCAGGTTGTGAATGCTTCCAGGAAGAAATTTCAAACTATATTTTCGGCTAATCTTACAGATTATTTTGGAGGCAGAAAGCCAGAGGCGAGGAGTTACCTCGCCACCTGGGAAGCGGAGGAGTATGTGAGTTTGCAACTACTCAAAAGTGAGTATAACAAACATTATGGGTATGCAGTTAAAAGCCAGAGTAAAACAATATGATCACTTTCGTTTATGCTGTGCTTGTATTTATTGTGCTGCGGTTTTCAGTTACGTTATTTAATTTCTTATCCAATCCAAAGCTTGGCTATTACGGAAAACACTTTACAGATAAGGTTTCAGTTATCATTTCTTTGTCGGATAAAAATGATGATCMTTCTTCATTGATCGCATCTATCAATGCTCAGGATTACACGAATGTTGAAGTTGTTGTTAAAAAACATTCAGAAACAACAGAAAAAGCAGTGGCTAAAACAACTGGCGGCTTTATTCTTTTCTTGGATGTTAATACAATTATTAATAAGGGGTTGATAAACAATCTTATTTGTCGTGCTAAGGTGTTTGATCTGGACTTGTTGAGCATAGTTCCTAATCGTAGATTTAGCGGACTATTTAGCCGGTTGGTTTATCCTTTAAGTGATTTCATTTTGCTGAATCTTTTGCCGTTAAGATTGGTGAGGTTGAGTACCCAACAAATATTTGCAACAACTAATACCGGGTGCATGTTTTTTAAAGCAAGCAGCTATAAGACGAGTGACTGGCATGGGAAAACAGAAGTTTTACTTGCAAATAAGTTCGTTTATATTGATGAAAAGGTAGGATTTGATAAGGTCTCATCGCAGTTGTTGCTGACATTTGGGAATAACATATTTGCCGTGTTAATTTACCTGGTGCTGGTTATTGCCGGACCTATTATTGTGTTGATCAATTTTGAACCGGTATTTTTGGTTTTACCTTTTGGATTGATTTTCCTGAGTAGGGTAATGATATCTTTCCTTACAACACAAAATCCTTTTATAAATGTTTTGCTCCATCCAATTCAAATGATTATGCTCTTAGGACTGTTATTAAAGGGACTTTGGATTAAGGTATTGACATCAGTTAAACATAAGATATAAGAATATGAAACTCTTTTTGTGTAATTTTGTACATTATTAGTGTCAGAAGAAAGATGAAATACGATTTAACCGTTACTATAGATAAGGCGTCGGGCTTTTGCTTTGGGGTAGTTTATGCTATTGATATGGCTGAAGATATTTTAGATCATGAGGATTACTTGTATTGCCTGGGCGATATTGTGCATAACGATGAAGAGGTTAAACGGTTAACCGATAAAGGTTTAAGGATAATCGATCATGAGCAATTGCAGGGCTTAAAGAAGGAAAAGGTTCTGATCAGAGCTCATGGAGAAGCTCCATCTACTTACCAGCTTGCATTGGAAAATGAACTAACATTAATTGATGCTTCTTGTCCGGTTGTTTTAAAACTTCAAAACAGAATTAAGAACTCACACGATGATGATGAGCAAATTCTGATCTTCGGTAAACATGGTCATGCGGAAGTAGTAGGCTTACAAGGACAAACTGATGGGAAAGCAATTGTTTTTCAGGATTTGGCAGAGTTGGATCATGTAGATCTGCCTTCGAAATTCACTTTGTATAGTCAAACAACTAAGAGTACAGATAAATTTTACCAGATAAAAGATGAACTCATAAGTAGGGGATATGACATTAAAGCAAATGACACCATTTGCCGACAAGTTTCTAACCGTTATACTGATTTGGAGAAATTTGTGGTAAACTATGATAAGATCATATTCGTTTCGGGGAAGAAATCATCTAACGGAAAGGTTTTATATGATGTTTGCAAAAAGTATAACGACAATTCATATTTCATTTCAAATATTGAGGAAATAGATTTCAACTGGTTTTCTCCTAAAGATAAGGTTGGAATTTGCGGTGCTACATCTACGCCTATGTGGTTGATGGAAGAGGTTAAAGCATTTCTCCAAAATCATTAAAAAGTAATTATTGTTTTTACGGAAGATTATAAAAGTATAATAAGTTAATTTTGGGCCATATTATGGGAAAAAAGGGCGTTTTGTTAGTCAATTTAGGAACTCCGGATAGTCCGGAAGTAAAAGATGTACGCAAATATCTTGATCAGTTTTTGATGGATGAGCGCGTAATTGATGTTAATGCTTTTAACCGTACACTATTGGTTAAAGGTATAATTGTTCCTTTTCGCAGTCCTAAAACTTCAAAATTATATAAAGAAATCTGGGATGAAAACGGATCTCCATTATTGTATTATAGCAAAATACAAGCTGCGTTAGTTCAGGAGAAATTAGGAGATGAATATCATGTTGAACTGGCGATGAGGTATCAGAACCCTTCGATTCAGTCTGCTTTAGATAAAATGAAAGCAGGTTTGGTTGAAAGTATAAAAGTAATTCCCTTGTTTCCTCAATATGCTTCTGCTAGCAGTGGTTCGGTAATACAAAGCGTAATGGAAATTGTAAGTAAATGGACCACTATACCTCCGGTTTCATTTGTAAATTCATTTCACGATAACGAATTGATGTTAGAGGTCTTTGCTGAAAATGCAAAGAAATATCAGCCAGAGACCTATGACCACGTATTGTTTAGTTTTCACGGGCTTCCGGAGCGCCAATTGTTAAAGTGTGATCATACTGGAAATTATTGTCTGAAAAAGGACAATTGCTGTGAAACTTTAAATGATACCAATAAATTTTGCTACTCTGCGCAGGGGCATGATACAGCAAGGTTACTTGCAGAGAAATTGAATATTTCCAGAGAAAATTATACCGTTTGCTTCCAATCGCGTTTGGGTAAAGAGCCATGGGTGCAGCCATACACAACCGATGTGTTAAAGAAACTTGCTGCTGAAGGAAAAAAACGTTTACTTGTATTTAGTCCTGCATTTGTTGCCGATTGCCTGGAAACACTTTATGAAATTACAGTTGAATATCATGAAGAATTTAAGGCCTTAGGTGGCGAACATGTTCAGTTGGTTGAAAGCCTTAATGATCATCCAAAGTTTATTGATGCCATTGCAGAAATGGCGGTGAGCTAAAAATTTTGAGCAATGTATTTAATGATCTGATCTGTTGATCCGGTCTTTGTGTTTACATACCTTTTTGCAAGATCACCCGAAGTTCTGTCCTCTGTAAGCTTTTGGAATGCAATGAATAATTCCTCAGCATTTTTAATGCTAACAGCAGCATTTATGGAGATCAGGTCTTTTGCTTCTTGAAATTTATCGTATCTAGGCCCAAAGATTACGGGCATTCCAAATGCGGCAGCCTCCAGTGTATTGTGTATCCCTACACCAAATCCCCCACCTATATAAGCAATTTGTCCGTACTGATAGATAGATGATAAAAGACCAATGTTATCTATTATTAGCGTTTGAGTATCTACAGGCTGGTTTGTTAATTCTGAATACTTAACCGATTCAGGGATAAGTTTTACAATTTCGTCTATATGCGCTTTATCTATCTCATGAGGGGCGATAATGAATTTCCAGTTCGGATAGGCGTTAATAAGTGTTGCTAGTAAATGCTCATCAGCCGGCCAGGTACTTCCTGCAATAAGCGTGTTGTTGTTATCACAAAATTTTCTGATTGTTTCAAATTCCTTTGGCGATTTTGCATTCTCTGCCACCCGGTCAAACCTGGTATCGCCACTGATACTTACATTGTGTATGTTTATTTGACTGAGCAACTGCTTGCTTTCTTCATTCTGGACAAAAAAGTGATTTACAAAACTTAAAATTTTGCGGTTAAAAGAGCCATACCATTTGAAGAAAATCTGATCGGGTCTGAAAATACCGGATATAATGTAAAGTGGAATACCAGATTGGTGAAGGACTTTAAAATAATGATACCAGTACTCATATTTAGTGAATACCGCTAATTCAGGATTTATAGCTGCAATAAGTTGTTTGGCATTACTGGGTGTATCAAGCGGCAGGTAAAATACTCCGTCAGCCAAGGCGTAGTCTTTTCTGATTTCGTATCCTGATGGGGAGAAAAAAGTAATTATAATTTGCTTTTCGGGATAAGTACTTTTAATTTTTTCTAATAAAGGCCGGCCTTGTTCAAACTCTCCAAGTGAGGCAAAGTGAAACCAGATGTTTGACTTAGCGGGATCTATCTTTTTTTGTATTTTTTCAAAAATATTCCTTCTTCCTTGAACAAAAAGTTTAGCTTTATTATTGAACAGGGAGAATATTTTAATAATTAAACCATAAAGTTGAATCGCGATATTATAAAGCAAAAGCATTTTGTGTTTATTTCTTATCTTAGCCGAAGATACTTCAATAAAATTAAAACCGAATTAATATATGAAAATAGCCGTAATAGGAACAGGGTACGTAGGTTTAGTTACCGGTACTTGTTTGGCCGAAACTGGTAACGACGTTATATGCGTTGACGTTAATGAAGCCAAAGTGCTCAAAATGCAAAATGGTGAAGTTCCTATTTATGAACCCGGATTAGATGTACTATTTCACAGAAATATTGCTCAGGGAAGATTGGTTTTTACTACTGATCTTGCAGCCGGAATTAAGGAAGCACAAATTATTTTTATGGCTTTGCCTACGCCTCCAGGTGGCGATGGTGCAGCAGATCTATCGTATATTCTAGGGGCAGCAAAAGATATTTCGAAGCTGGTTACTGAATATAAGGTGGTTATTAATAAATCGACAGTTCCGGTTGGAACAGCAGATAAGGTGCAGGCTGTTTTTAAGGAAAATACTTCAGTAGAAATTGATGTGGTTTCTAACCCAGAGTTTTTACGTGAAGGTGTGGCTGTAGATGATTTCATGAAACCTGATAGGGTAGTAATTGGCACCAGCAGCGAAAAGGCAAAGAAATTGCTTTTAGAGCTATATGGCCCGTATGTTAGACAAGGAAATCCGATATTGTTTATGGACGAGCGATCGTCTGAGCTGACAAAATACGCTGCTAATTCATTTCTTGCTACCAAAATAACATTTATGAATGAGGTGGCTAACCTATGCGAAATTGTAGGAGCCGATGTTGACGCTGTACGTAAAGGTATTGGCTCTGACGCAAGAATTGGCAAAAGATTCTTATTCCCTGGTATCGGTTATGGTGGAAGCTGCTTTCCTAAAGATGTGCAAGCCTTAGCAAAAGCTGCGGATGAACATAATTATGATTTTCAGATTCTGAGAGCGGTGATGAATGTGAATGAAAGGCAGAAAATTGTTTTGGTTGATAAGCTTTTGAAATACTATAAAAATGATTTAAAAGGCAAGCACTTCGCTTTATGGGGCCTTGCCTTTAAACCAGAAACAGATGATATCCGTGAGGCACCAGCTTTGTATATTATTCAAGAGCTAGTGAAACATGGTGCAACGGTTACTGCATTTGATCCGGAAGGGATTGACAACGTAAAAGCGCTGATAGGTGATAAAATTCAGTACTCAAGCAATCAATACGAAGCTTTGGAAGGTGCAGATGCATTGCTGATTGCAACAGAGTGGTCTGTTTTTAGAAATCCAGATTTCGAAAGAATGGAACAGACATTAACTAACAAGGTTATTTTTGACGGCCGTAACCTATACGACTTAGAAAAGATGATTGACTTAGGTTATTACTATAATAGTGTAGGCCGTAAGCTAATAAACTAATGGGACGTAAAAGAGTTTTAATAACCGGTGCTGCCGGTTTTCTAGGATCGCATTTGTGCGATAGATTTATAAAAGAAGGCTATTATGTGATTGCCATGGATAACCTGATAACAGGGGATCTGAAAAATATAGAACACTTATTTGGTTTAGAGAGTTTTGAATTTGCACATCATGATGTTTCAAAATTTGTTCATGTACCTGGTAAATTAGATTATATTTTACATTTTGCTTCGCCTGCGAGCCCTATTGATTATCTTAAAATTCCTATTCAAACGTTAAAGGTAGGATCTTTAGGAACACACAATCTGTTAGGTTTAGCAAAGAATAAAAAAGCCAGGATGCTCATTGCTTCTACTTCGGAAGTTTATGGCGATCCAAGTGTAAACCCTCAGCCAGAGGAATACTGGGGAAATGTGAATCCGGTTGGGCCTAGAGGTGTTTATGATGAAGCCAAACGTTTTCAGGAAGCAATGACTATGGCTTATCACACCTTTCATGGTGTGGAAACACGAATAGTTAGGATTTTTAATACTTATGGCCCTAGAATGCGTCTAAATGATGGACGTGTTTTACCTGCTTTTATTGGTCAGGCCTTAAGAGGTGAAGACTTAACTGTGTTTGGCGATGGGTCTCAAACCAGGTCTTTCTGTTATGTTGATGATCTGATAGAAGGTATTTACAGGTTATTGTTAAGTGATTACGTGATGCCGGTAAATATTGGTAACCCGGATGAGATAACAATTAAGCAATTTGGAGAGGAGATTATTAAACTAACGGGAACAAATCAGAAACTGGTTTTAAGAGATTTGCCGGTTGATGATCCGAAACAACGCCGCCCGGATATTACAAAAGCAAGAGAGATTTTGGGCTGGGAGCCAAAAGTTAGTCGTGAAGAAGGATTAAAGATTACCTACGAATATTTTAAATCACTGCCAGCTGAGGCTTTAATAAACAAGGAACATAAAGATTTTACAACATATAATCGTTAATAAGAATGTCTAAAATATTAGTAACTGGAGGAACTGGTTTTATTGGTTCGCATACAGTAGTTGAATTGCATAATGCAGGATATGAGGTGGTAATTATTGATGACCTCTCTAATTCTAACCCTAAAATACTTGATCAGATAGAAACAATTATAGGAATTAAGCCAAAATTTGTTCAGCTTAACCTATGTGATGAAGCTAAGGTAAATGAATTTGCAGCGAAAAACACTGATATTGATGGAGTAATCCACTTTGCAGCTTTTAAAGCAGTTGGAGAGTCTGTACAGCAGCCACTGAAGTATTATAAAAATAATTTTTACTCACTAATTAACCTGATTACTGCGTTTAACAGTTCAGTTAAATTGGTGTTCTCTTCATCATGTACCGTTTATGGTCAACCAGATGTGTTGCCGGTAACAGAATCAGCCCCTACAAAAAGAGCAGAATCGCCATATGGCAATACCAAACAAATAGCTGAAGAAATTTTACAGGAAACCTGTGCAGTTACACCATCATTAAATGTGATTTCACTTCGTTATTTTAACCCGGTGGGTGCGCACGAAACTGCCTTAATTGGTGAGTTGCCAATTGGTGTACCTCAAAACCTTGTTCCGTTCATTACACAGTCGGCAATTGGAAAACGTGGACCGATAACTGTTTATGGTAATGATTATGATACTCCTGATGGAAGTGCGATAAGAGATTATATTCATGTGGTAGATTTAGCTAAAGCACATGTTGCAGCTATTAAGCGCCTGGAAGGTAATAAAGCAGATTCAAATTACGAAGTGTTTAATTTAGGAACCGGAAAAGGATCTTCAGTATTGCAAATTATTGATGCCTTTGAGAAATCAACAGGACAAAAGCTGGATTACACTATTGGAGCAAGGAGAGAAGGTGATATCGAGAAAGTTTGGGGTGATGTAACAAAATCTGCAAGAGACTTAAACTGGAAGGCAGAATTAGACATCGATGTAATGATGTCATCGGCCTGGAACTGGGAGAAGTACTTAAAAGACAACCCATTTTAGTATGCTGTTAAGTGAGCATAAGGATCTTAAACTGGAGATAAAATCTCTTCCTGAAAAGGAAAAAGATAAATTATTGCTCAGACTAATTGCAAAGGATAAGGTTTTAACAGAACATTTGCATTTTAAGCTGTTCGAAGATGAACATGATCTGGTAGAACGTTATGAAAAACTATTGGCAACAATAGATGAAACGGCTAAAGATCTTTTATCTAATAAAAAACTCACTTCAAAAGATACACTATTAAGAATGCGTAAATTAAATGGAAGCATCAGTCATCATTTTAAGGTAACAAAGGACGTTACTACAGAAATGGAGTTGAGAATTCATTTATTAAACCAAATTCCAATAGATTTTAAAGAAGGTATTTTTTCGCCTTTGCATAAGTTTAACGAAAAACTTTCTGTTTACTTTGTTAAGTCGACAGTTTCAGTATTAAATAAGTTTTATAAACTACATGAAGATCTGCAGTTTGATTTAAAGGATCGACTAGATACCGTGCTTAGTAAAATATATCAAAACAAAACATCTTCGGTAGCTCTGGAACTTGGACTGCCTAAAGAATTATAGACTATGAAAAAAATATTAATAACCGGAGGAGCTGGGTTTATTGGCTCTCATGTTGTAAGAAGATTTGTAAATAACTATCCTGATTACATGATTGTAAATCTGGATAAGTTAACCTATGCTGGTAACCTTGCAAATCTTACCGATATTGAGGATAAACCAAATTACCGTTTTGTTAAAGCTGATATTACAGATGCAACTGTAATAAATGAGTTGTTTGGTAAAGAGAATTTTGATGCAGTTATTCATTTAGCGGCTGAATCGCATGTTGACAGGTCGATCACTGATCCGACAGCTTTTGTGATGACCAATGTTATCGGAACAGTTAATCTTTTGAATGCGGTACGTGAATACTGGAAAGGTAGCTATGATAAGAAAAGGTTTTACCACGTTTCAACAGATGAAGTTTATGGTGCGCTTGGCGAAACAGGAATGTTTACTGAATCTACAGCTTATGATCCACATAGTCCTTACTCTGCTTCAAAAGCATCTTCGGATCACTTTGTAAGAGCTTATCACGATACTTATGGGATAGATATAGTTGTGTCTAACTGTTCTAATAATTACGGATCTCATCATTTTCCTGAGAAATTGATACCATTGGCAATCAATAATATTAAAAATGAACAACCAGTGCCGGTATATGGTAAGGGCGAGAATGTTCGCGATTGGTTATGGGTAGAAGATCATGCACGCGCGATTGATGTTATCTTCCATCAGGCTAAAACAGGACAAACATATAATATTGGTGGCCATAACGAATGGAAAAACATAGATCTTATTCATTTACTATGTAAGATTATGGACAAGAAACTAGGCAGGGCAGAAGGGGAGTCGGCAAAGCTGATCACTTTTGTAACGGATAGAGCCGGTCATGACTTACGTTACGCTATTGACTCCACCAAACTTCAAAATGAATTAAACTGGGTGCCTAGTTTACAGTTTGAAGAAGGATTAGAAAAAACAGTAGAGTGGTATTTGAAAAATGAAGGGTGGCTTTCTGATGTCACTTCCGGGAATTACCAGGCTTACTACGAAAATCAATATGAGGGAAGATAATTATCTTCCCTTTTTTATTCATACCTTAAAGCTTCTACCGGATCGAGTTTAGAGGCTTTTTTTGCAGGGTAATAACCCGAAATAATACCTACCCCAACACATAATGCAAAACCGCCCATAATCCATTCCCATGGTATTATGAATGATCCTCCCATTGCAAATGAGATGAGATTTCCTATGGCTATTCCAAGGAATATGCCAAATGCACCTCCAATAAGACAAATTATAACGGCCTCTATTAAGAATTGTTTACGAATTACAGAAGGATTTGCACCAATGGCCTTCCTGATTCCGATTTCCCTGGTTCTTTCTGTTACGGAAACCAGCATAATATTCATTAGTCCAATGGATGCACCAATTAGTGTAATGGCTCCGATGGCAATTCCTCCTAACACTACATATCTTAATTGTTCGAAAAGGGTTTGGGCAAGGGAATCACTTTTTGTGATCTCAAAATTGTTCGGTTCTGAAACCTTTACCTTTCTTATCTTTCTTAGTTCTGATGTAGCTTCGCCAATAATGTTATCCATCTGATCATTGCTTGGTACCATTACCGTAATGGTATAAGAAGGATTTGAGTTGGAGTTAATCAACTTAGCTTTTAGAAGGGGAACATAAACGGATCTGTCGCCGCTAAACCCCATACTTTGACCCTTTGACTCAAGAACTCCAATAACTTTTAACCTGTTGTTTCCAACGTTTATTACTTTATCTATGGGACTTTGATCTCTAAAAAGCTTAGTCCTGATCTCATTACCTATTATGCAGACATTGTTCCCTGACACTACTTCGGCGGGACTGAAATTACGCCCAAGCGAAAGATTCAAGCCTTGTGAGTTCAATCCATTTTCATCAATACCTTGAATATTGATATTAGGGTTAGTTTTTTCAGCGCCAAACTTAGCTGTTGACCCTCCTGTAGCAAATACACTGATCGCGACTGTTGCAGGTGTATTTAATCTTTCCTTAAAACTTACCGCATCTTCGTATTTGATAGACCGGAATGGTTTTGGGCGTTGGCCAGAGCCGCCAACCCTTATGCCTGATCCTCTGTTTCTGATGGTAAACGCGTTGGCCCCCATACTGGAGAAGGCCTCAGTCATACTTTTTTTAACAGCATCCAGTGTTGTTAATATACCTACTAATGCAGATAGGCCAATTGCGATGATCAATGCGGTAAGCATGGTACGCAACCTGTTGCTTTTTATTGATTGAAGGGCTAGTTTTACGTTTTCGGTATAGGTCATTTCAGATGAAATATATTCTTAAAGGGATAAAAATAAAAAGTCCCGCTGTTAAGACAACGAGACCATGTATAATGTTACAAAAGAAAAGGAACTTAAACTGAGAAACTTGTTCCGCAACCGCAAGTACTACTTGCATTTGGGTTGCTAAAGGTAAAGCCCCTTGAGTTTAATCCATCTTGCCAATCTACCTGCATTCCCATCAAATACATCTGATGCGCTTTGTGCATGAAGACTTTAATGCCATCGATAATAAATTCCTGATCACCTTCTTTTTTTTGATCGAAACCAAGTACATAGCTCATTCCAGAGCAGCCCCCACCGTCAACACCTACGCGTAACCCAAAGTCCTCAGAAATTTCTTGCTGATCTTTTAATTTAAAAAGCTCCTTTACAGCGCCTTCTGTAAAAGTTACCGGTGCAAATGCTGTATCAACTGTATTACTCATATTATTAAAAATTAGGAAGTACAAATTTAGTTATAATTGTTTATAAAAGCGCTATAGCTATCTCTAATAGAGACCTCTATCTCGTCATTTAAAAAATCAAATAGTGGGGTAAATATAAATAAAATGTACATTTTTGCTGAGACTCTATACTAATTATTACTGTATTCAAACAAAGCTGAATGAACGTACAAAACTTTTTAACAGAAGTTGCCACATTAGCCACCGGTGGTATTATAACAGTTGCAGCAGGATATTATCTTTTTATAAATGACCTGAGAAGGTATCTGGACACAAAACATGTTGAAGCAAAACCATCAGATCCTAAAAAAGACGAACATTTACAGATCCTTCCGTTACGATTGCAGGCTTACGAACGGCTGATTGTTTTTGTCGACAGAATTAATCCTGCAAATTTGCTGATCCGAGTACATCAGCAAGGTATTTCTGTTGTAGATCTTCAATCAGTTTTACTTAATGAAATAAGATCTGAATATCAGCATAATGTTGCCCAACAATTATATGTAAGTGCCCAAACATGGGATGTTGTTCGTAAACTTAAGGATGATACTTTAACCATGGTTAGCAATGCCGCGCGAGGATTGCCTGTGGATTCTGCCGGTGTGGATTTGAGTAGAAAAATACTGCAGCATATGACTGATATGTCTGATAACCCTTATGATTTAACATTAGATCTTATTAAAAAGGATATTCATTTGTTATTTTAACTATGAAAGAGAAAAGTTTTACCACTACTTCGGGTATTGAAATAAAAGAAATATACACTACTGCCAAACCTTTAACAGAGGTGCCAGGAGAATTTCCTTTTACCAGGGGGATTCAGAAAGATATGTATAGGGGCCGGTTGTGGACTATGCGGCAGTATGCCGGGTTTTCGACTGCAGAGGAATCTAACAAACGGTACCATTATTTGCTTAAGCAAGGAACAATGGGCCTGTCTGTTGCATTTGATCTTCCCACCCAGATTGGATATGATTCTGACCACGATATGGCCGAAGGAGAGGTTGGTAAGGTTGGTGTTGCAATTGATTCATTGAAAGATATAGAAATCTTGTTCGATGGGATAGAGCTGCAAAAGATCACCACATCTATGACAATAAATGCTACAGCCTCGATTTTGTTGGCTATGTATATAGCCCTGGCTAAAAAACAGGGGGCTGATATTAAGCAAATATCTGGCACCATTCAAAACGATATCTTAAAGGAGTATGCCGCAAGGGGGACTTATATATACCCGCCAAAACCCTCTATGAGGATTATTACCGATATTTTTGAATATTGCAGTAAAGAAGTACCGAAATGGAATACAATTTCCATTTCGGGCTATCATATCCGGGAAGCAGGCTCAACAGCCGTTCAGGAGCTGGCCTTTACACTGGCAAATGGAAAAGCATATTTGAATGCTGCATTAGAGAAGGGATTAGATATTAATGTATTTGCTAAACGACTTTCTTTCTTTTTCAACTGCCACAATAATTTCTTTGAGGAAATTGCCAAATTCAGGGCTGCCAGAAGAATGTGGGCAAAAATAACAAAGGAGCTTGGGGCTACGGATGAGAAAGCTCAAATGCTTCGTTTTCACACGCAAACAGGTGGGTCAACACTTACAGCCCAACAGCCACTTAATAATGTAATAAGAGTCACCAATCAGGCCTTGGCTGCAGTTTTGGGAGGCACACAGTCCTTGCATACAAATGGTTACGATGAGGCGCTGTCGTTACCAACCGAAGCAGCAGCAAAAATCGCTCTGCGTACACAGCAGGTAATTGCTTTTGAAAGTGGGGTAACAGATACCGTTGACCCATTGGCGGGCTCCTACTTTGTAGAAACATTAACAGATGAGGTTGAGGCGGCAGCGCAGCTGTATATAGATAAAATAGATGCCATGGGCGGTTCAGTAAATGCGATAGAAAATGAGTATATCCAGAACGAGATCGCAGATGCAGCTTACCGGTACCAGGTTGAAGTGGAAGAGGCAACCAGGGTTATTGTTGGGGTAAATAAATTTACACAGGAACAGGAAGGGATAACCGAGGTGTTTACCATAGATGAATCTATCCGTACGATCCAAACGGAGAAGATAAATAAGTTAAAAGCAGAAAGAGATAACATAGCTGTTGAAAAAGCGTTGAAGAACCTAAGGGAAGCTGCAAAGGGGAGCGAGAATTTAATGCCGTATATTTTAACAGCCGTAGAGGCCTATTCCACGCTTGGTGAAATAGCGGACACACTACGTAATGTTTTTGGAGAATATTAAAAAGGATGTTAATAAATAGTTATTAACACAAAAAATTCAGGTTAAGAAGGGTAGGTTATTGCTACCTAAGCAGTTACCAAATAAATGAAAATTAAGTTTTTTTTGTTGATAATTTTTTGAATATTCGATCTCTCGAAACAGCAGTTTTTTTATGCTCGTATCGTTACTGTAAACCAACAAATTATAGAATAACAATGGAAAAAACTTGTACAGAAGTGTGGAAAAACTGTCTCCAAATCATAAAAGATAACATACCGACCCAAAGTTTCAAGACTTGGTTCGAACCGATATCAGCATTGAAATTGGAAGGCAAAGTTTTAACCATACAAGTGCCTAGTTTGTTCTTCTATGAATGGTTGGAAGAACACTATGTAGGGCTGCTTCGTAAGACAGTTAAAAAGCAATTAGGAGATGAGGGAAGGTTAGAGTATAACATCGTTGTGGATAAGTCTTCTAATACGGGATCGCCTTATACTACTAACATGCCGAGTAATGGAAATGGGGCAGAGGCGAAGATTCAATCAATGCCAATTCCGGTTTCTATAAACAAAGACATTAAGAACCCTTTTATCATTCCGGGTTTAAAGAAACTGAATGTTGATCCTCAATTAAATTCTAACTATACGTTTGAGAATTACATAGAGGGAGATTGCAACCGTTTAGCAAGATCAGCGGGGTATGCCGTAGCCGCAAAACCGGGAGGTACTTCATTTAATCCTTTAATGATTTATGGAGGAGTAGGGTTAGGGAAAACACACCTTGCGCAGGCTATTGGTAATGAAATTAAGCGTAACATGCCAGACAAACTGGTAATTTATGTCTCATGTGAGAAATTCTGTCAGCAATTTGTAGATTCATTAAAGAACAATACGATTAATGATTTTGTGAATTTCTATCAGGCAATGGATGTAATCATCATGGATGATGTACACAACTTTGCCGGAAAAGAAAAAACGCAAGATATATTCTTCCATATCTTTAATCATCTTCATCAATCAGGTAAACAGGTTATTTTATCATCAGATAAAGCACCTAAAGATCTGGCCGGACTAGAAGAAAGATTGTTAAGCCGTTTTAAATGGGGTCTTTCTGCAGATTTGCAGATTCCTGATTTTGAAACAAGAATAGCAATTCTTAAAAAGAAAATGTATGCAGATGGTATTGAATTACCTTCTGAAGTAGTGGAGTACGTAGCCCACAACATTGACAATAACGTAAGGGAACTTGAAGGCGCAATGGTTTCCCTGCTAGCTCAATCAACTTTAAACAAAAAAGACATCGATTTGGCATTGGCTAAACAGATGTTGAAGAACTTTATTAAAAATACGTCCAAAGAGATTTCGATGGAATATATCCAGAAATTGGTATGTGAGTATTTTGAAGTTCCTGTAGACATGGTGAAATCACAAACACGGAAACGTGAAATTGTTCAGGCAAGACAGATTTCCATGTATCTTTCCAAGAGTCATACTAAGTCATCATTAAAAACTATTGGAGCTTTCTTTGGAGGAAGAGACCACTCCACGGTAATTTATGCATGCCAGACAGTTGAAGATCTGATTGATACAGATAAGAAGTTTAAAGGATACGTACACGACATACAAAAGAAATTAAAAATGAGCTAAATCATTAGAGCTCAAGTCTTATCACAAAAAAAGACCCTGTAAGTTTTACTTGCAGGGTCTTTTTTTGTGATTGAATGTTTATTTTAAAACATCAAGCTTCATTAACCCATAAAATAATGCAGCTGAATGTAATGCCTGATCAATTTTATTGTCTTTTAGAATTTGTTTAGCCTCTTCGATAGTATATTCCTCAACGTTAAGGATTTCATGGTCATCTAAGTGCTGATCATGAGTTTTAACACCGCCTTTTAATAAATAGGTATAAGTAACATTTGTAGATGTTGCGGGATTGGGGTATAGCGTAGCTATCAATTCGGAACTTTTAAAAGAATAACCGGTTTCTTCTAATAGCTCTCTCTTAATGGCTACCTCAGGCAATTCATCGCCATCTATGACGCCACCAGGAACTTCTAAGGATATAATATCAGCACCATGGCGATATTGGCGAACCAAAATTATTTTATTGTCTTCTGTTACTGCTACGGCATTAACCCAATTCGGGTATTCAAGTACGTAATAGTCGTCTTTTATAACGCCATTTTGTAAATCACAGGTATCCACACGTAATGTCGCCCATCTTTCTTTCACCAGATATTTTGATGAAAGTCTTTGCCATTTTTTTATTTCCATATTAGGTATTAAGGTATTTATCAACTAGTTTTTGGCGGTCAAGATTAGTCATGTTTATAATGTGATGCTTTGTTTCCAGCAGGTAGTATATTAAATATAGCTTCTCAGCAAAAGAATCGTTCCTTGGGTTAATAACCGAAGGATCAAATTGAGAGTAGAGAAACTGACTTAGCATTTCCAATTTTTCGGCAGGGAATTCCTTTTCAGTTAACCGTGCCTCAAATTCAGAAGAATTACTGGAGAATAGTTCTTCAGGTGTAATTCCAAAATTATTTACCAATGATTCCATTAACAGATCATCTGCCTCAGTCAATTTGCCTTCTAGCTTTAAGCCCATAATACGGGCTAAAACTTGCGCAAGTTTCTGAATTTCTGCTGTAATTAAGTCTCTTCTTAACATATTCTTTACCAGCTACCGCTACTACCACCGCCACCAAAACTACCACCACCAAAGCCTCCGAAGCCACCACCTCCGCCGCCGCCACTGCTACCTCCGCCCCAGCCACCGCCAGAACCTCGGCCACCGCCTAATAACATACTCCAGAAAAGAGCATCAGCAGCACCACGACCACTGATAACTTGTCCACTGCCAC
>NZ_JBFTIZ010000028.1:0-21076 GCF_056395165.1 Pedobacter sp. 10L46_2 | reverse complement strand
ACTTTGAACATTTAAATCGCTTTTTATTGCTTATAGAACCCATAATCGAAGATTTGGAAAGTAAAAAATTCATTTAAAAATTAAAGTGTTTTAGATCTTCTCAAGACAGGACTAACCTTGAGAAGATTACTTTAGAACTAAAAAGTTGGCAATTATGAAAAATTGTAGTTTTGGTTTTTAGATTGGAAACTACAAGCTATTGATCCCTTTTCGCCAAAAAACAATTTACCGATCACCTTCTCATAATTAATCAATTTTGAGATATTTCAAAATTGGCTGAACGGGGTCAATCAAATTGGTTTGTCCAACTTACGCTTATAATCATCCATTCTTTGGAATTGCGGGATGATGTATATTTTTAAGAAATACCTCTTAGATACTAAAACATATGGGGGGGGGTAGTGTCAGAATTAGCTAGACCCGCTAATAATACTATCGATGATGCTATTTGACAGTTCGTTCAGCTTGCCTTGAGAATCTGCTGTCACCACGTTAGTTACGATGAATATTCCAACTTTTTGATTGGGGTAAAGCGCTATCCACGAAGAATGCCCAAAGCTGCTTCCATTATGATATAGCATTTTCTTTTTCTTGTCATAGTCATAGGTATTCCAGGCATAGGCCCTTCCGTACTGCATGCTCCCCGCTAATCTATCCATGGCTTGTTTAACTACTTTGTCATTACTTTCCAAATACATCCTCATGTAATTAAGCATAGAATTTGTTGAAGACTTCATGCCTCCGGCATACTTGTAAAATCCATTTATTAGGGGCACAGGCACTCCATCACTGTTTTTCCCAAGAGATATGTTCGAATTTTGACCGTATTTTAACTCCGAAAAAGTCTGTTGCTCACCAGAACGCGAAAAGACATATTTTTTGAACAGCTCTTGGAAAGACAATTGGTAAACATGTTCTAAAATATAACGGACCAACTGAATTCCCACACCAGAATAATGGTAATTGCCCGAATTGTCGATTGGTTTTATAGTTTTTAATGCCTTAAAAAAGTCGGCCTCCTTAAAGTGATCAAAACACACGGCCTGTTCAGCTGTTGTTTGTCCTTTTTCGTCACAATTCATCACCAAAGGAAGCCCAGAGGTATGGGTAATCAAATGCCTAAAAGTGATGGGCTTGCCGTTGCTTAGAACCAGGTTTGGATATTTGCCGTCCAGGTAATTCCTTACATCGTCGTCGAGCTTAATTTTATGGTCATTAACCGCCTGAGCTAACAACAATCCGGTATAGGTTTTTGTAATCGAACCTATTTCATATACGGTATTTCCATTTGGTTTTTTTCCATTGCTTAATTTACCATAATGAAATTGGCGGGCTGTGCCTTTGATATAGATCACGCCAGAAAAAGCAGTATAACCTGGCAGTTTCATCAACTTGGCAACTTCTTTAGCCACGATCCTTTCGATCGAATCTTGGGCAAGGGCTTGCTGTTCGGAAATGAGGTAATGTGTTCTTCCAAACACACTGGATATGAAAAACAAAAGACAAGCTAAAAAAAGGAAGTTTTTAGCCTTTTTAACGGGCCTGAATAATCTTTCGCTACTCATAAATCACATAATTTACTTTATCAACACCTGTATTACCTGTTTTTTTATCATAGGCATATAAAGTCAGTTCGTAGTTTCCGCCAACATTAATTTGGGTATCTCCCTCAAAAAGGTTGGTCGAAATAAATGACATTTTAACGTCTCTAATGTATTTTCCGTCCTTTTTAAGCATTCCTTTCACCTCGAACTCTTCGGCATTCCAAACACCTCCTTTTTCTATTACACAGCCACACATCATGACCACATTTGCCTGAAATTGGAATGGCTTGTCTTTAATTGAATTTAACGAGAGGTATTGATGGGTTCGGGGCTTTAATATGTCGATGATAAATCCTGGGATTTCTAAGATAATGCCATCACCTAAAATATCTTTTCCGGGAATCAGCCATAATTCGGTACTTACCTTCGCCTGTGCCTGTTTGCTATTGAAGGGAGAAACGACTTCTATGCTCACAAATGTAGGTTCGTTAATATCAATTGCGGCCAGAAAGCCTGCTGTTTGACCATCAACAATTGAACTTTCCCTTGTTTTTGGAGTTTTCATAATCAGATCTGTATTTCCAGTGCTTCCGGTGGTTTTTCCTTCAGCTAAAATTTGTTGGTTTGTCTTGTTTCTAATGATCACGTAGGCACCGCCGAGCGAGCTTCCTATAAATTTTGCATCTCTTGCTTTTGCTCTTATTACTATTTTTGTTTCAGTGGCAGAAACACAGATATAAGAGAAAAGAAATGCTGTAACAAACATTAGTACCTTCATGAGCTATTTGATTTTAAGATTTCTTGTTTGAACCTATTATGAAAAGGGTGTTTTTCAATTCCAGATCTATGTTGTCTAATAGTATTGACTTGTAGATATTCCGCTGTAGTACGCCTCGATTCCACTACAAAATGGTTCTCCGTCACTTTTACTGAAATATACAAAAAAACTATAAAGCTACAAGTCAACCAGAAACAAAGAAAAAAGAACCTGACCATGATTTATGATACAGGCTCTTTTAATCGATGAACTGGCTTAATCAATTAGACTTATTTATTTGATCCATATGTGAATCTTTTATTTTGAGATTGGTCTACTGCAATCACCATATTTTCATTCGTTTCCACCTTGCCATCAACTTCAGTTTTATAGCTGGCGGTGATCGGGCCACCCTCTAAATTAACAACACTAATGCTCATTTCCCCAAAATCAAATGGTTTTACGGTTTCGAATACATATGTTTTTGTGGTGCCTATAAAGCTTTTCTCGTCTATTAGTATACTTTGCTGATTACCCTGCGACGTGCCATTCATTTTCCAAACAGGGGCTCCGTACTGGCTGGCATCATGGTTTCCGGCACTTACCTGAACATCTACCTGATCGTTTTGATCTGCGCCTGTTACTGTAACTGTCATTTTCATTGAAATTTTATTCCCGTTATCCGGGTTATCGCCAGGTTTCTTTTTGCATGATGCTAAAGACAAAACACCTAGTGATATGACCATAACTGTTAATAAAGATTTTTTTGAGATTGATTTCATAATTGTTTTTTAAGATTTGTTATTATTTGATTGTTTTTCATGTGTAGTAGAAGTATTGCTAACCTATTTATCTAAAGCGTCTGTAAAACAGCAATAATACTAAGGCCAAAATGCCTAAAGTAGACTCTATGACCAGCCATTGCGAACCAAATTCGCCCAAAGGCCCATCAACCAAGATTGTTATCAATCTAGAGATAGAATAGGCTAGCCAAAACAGTGAAAGAAAAATGAGTGCCTTTTTTACATCCTTTAACAAAAGGTGAACCAGAGAAAAGCAAATAACTAAACCAACGCCACCATATATGCCTCTTATGGAACTTATTGCATCTGTATTAGATAATTGCGTAGCTACCAAATCCATAGTTCCCTGTGGATTATAAATTGATAAAACACTAACATAAGCTATACTGAAGATTGAAAAACCAATATAAATTTGACTACTGATTTTGGTGATTTTCTGTGTATTCATTGTTGTTTCAACTACTGGTTCCTTTTAAAAAGTCCTGCACTTTCATTCGTGTAAATGATGTCTAAACCGCTAGGGGTGCCAGAAGCTAGGGTACATTTATACTCAATGCTCGCATTTTTTAGGTAAAACTTAGCAGGGTCGTCAGCCTCGTTTTTTTTTTGCGGGATACATTGTTAACATCATTGTAGTAAATAAAATAAGTTTTGTTTCATGGATTATTAATTTAAAACTCCAGGGTTTTGAATGCAAAAATGAAACACTGAGAAATGTCAATCGCCCCACGAGGCTTCGTGGCACCTCTTATTGATTAGAATAATGCGTTATTTAAAGTGGTGAAATACTTTAAATACTTAACCATAAATAATATAATTCGCTTTTCAAATAAGCCTATTATAGCGAAGAAATGACTGAGCAATAATAAGAAAACGGCGGACCTACAACGCCTTGTGGTATGTTAGATCGGTTGGTTTTCTGAAAAAATCTGAAGGAGATTTACCCGTGAATTTGCGAAAATTGCGATTGAATGAAGATTTAGAATTGAAGCCACAATCAAAAGCTATCGATAGCAGCGTGTAGTTATGGTTTTTTTCATCAGCAATCATTTTTACACATTCATCTACCCTAAGTGAATTGACATAGTCGTAAAAACTCTTGTTAAATTTAGAATTGATCACTTGCGATAGCACAGCATCTTTTAGCTCTAAGGATTCAGCTAACTTGCTTAGTGTAAGTTCCGCATTTTTATATAGTTTTTCTTGTGCCATTATCCTGTTAAGTTGCTGGAAAATACGTTCAGCTTCGGCATCCGTAAGTGAAGACCAGTCGTATTTTATTTTATTGGGCATTAATGCCACGTTAGCAGGCTCTTCTGAAAGGTTTTCTTTTTGAGTAGAAAAGTTGGGATTCTCAGTAGCAGAGCGGGATGAGGTATTGGCGGTTTTGAATATTTGCTGTTGGCGTACACCTAAAAAACCGATGAAGCATATGTACAACGAGGCACTGAAATAGATACTCTCTGCTTTGGGATAAAAAATAACAAAAACCCAAATTCCAGCGATGCCTACAATCAGGTAACGTAGCCAATTCAAGCTGATTTTATCTGTAGTTGAAAATTCTTCGCTTATTTTTTTCTTATATCGATGCAGTAAAACAATTGCGGCTAATACATAAATAATTCCCGAAATGATGATGCAAATATTGGTGATGATTCCAATGGTTTTATAGTAAGGTGAGGAAAAGCCCTGGTCATAAAGCAACAGCTTTTGCGCTGGGTTTTGTAGCAAAAAAGACATCCATAGAAGATAGGCAAAAGCAACAGGTAAAAAATGAAGTAGCTTTTTCTTGCTAAATTTTATTGGTGTGGTTAGATGAAGGATATATAGATACAAAAAAGGCCCATGCACAAGTGCCAATAAATCTCCCCAGCCTATTAAATTGGGGAATTGGCGATAATTTTCTGAAACCTGCAAATATAAACTGGCTAAGTGAAGCGTTGCTATCAGCTGCCAAATCATGAGTAGCTTATCTGCAGTTATTTTGTTAGGCTTAACTGCTAATAGTACGAACAAGTATAAAGAAATTGCAATGCTGGTGAAGTATAACATGCTGTTATTTTGTATGGATGGCTAGATGTTATTGGTCAACTCAAAAATATGAAATATATTCAAGTTCTTGACCATTGGTTGCAAACAGTAGCTTAAAACCAGTTTTTTGCCAAAAAACAATTTGCCGATTACCTTCTGATAATCAATCGATTTTGAGATATTTCAAAATTGGCGAAACCGGGTCAATCGAATTAGTTTGTCCATGTGTATTCATTATTAATTTCAACTACTGGTTCTTTTTAAAAAGTCCTGCCTTTATGTTCGAACCGGTCGAACCTTCCGCTAATTGCAGGTAATTGCGTTTACTCTGATCTTTTTCGATTTTTACAGTTCCGGTAGTTTGCACGTTTTTCATTTCCAGAAAATCTGTTGAAGTTGCATCATTGCCGCTTAACGGGCCGCTTCCATATCCTGCCAGATTGGTATTGTCAGCAAAAATGCAATCAGAAGCTTTGTATCGGCGTGTACTTCCTTTTTCCCTTATCCATACTGTACTACTGTTTGCTATGATGTTGTTGTGAAAATCGAAATTGTCTCCATTGGTACTTTCTGTAGTCCAAACGCCACTGAAATAACAGCCATATACCAGCGAATAACGCATGGCATTACGGCTACCAGTTCCTCCATCAGTTTGCCAAAAAACGACTGGATTTTTGCAATTAAAAAAAACACAATGGTCGATAACCAGGCCATAACCATTGGCTATAACCCCCACATGCAACGGTAATACATCGACATCTCCAGCAAACAGACATTGTGTTACAACTAGATCGTCCAATCTTTTTCCATCACGCCATATTGGATAGGAACGACGTAGATTGGTTCCATCTATATAAGAGTAATCTGGACTGCCAGTAAATCTTAGGCCTTCAATGGTCACATGGCTAATCTCCGGTTGTATACCTTTTGCTTCTTCTCCGCCTATACCTGGTACAAGCGGCACTGCTGTTACTACAACCGGCATTTTTTGAGGAGTCCAGTCTTCATCGTCAGGCATAACGTCCGCACGAATGACAAGACGGTTTTTAAGGGTATACTTGTCATTGGTGAATACAACGGTTTGTGTTAGCAGGTGTATACCTTCTGATAGGAAGATTGTGGTTGCTCCCTGTTCTTTGTTTAAGTTTACGCGCTTAGCTGCCTCAATAATTGTCTTTAACGGACGTGCCTTATTTCCGGAATTTGTGTCATTACCAGTCTGAGGATTAACATATAATTGTTCTGCCTGTACGACCAGTATGCTCATCATGAGCAGGAGAAGACTAAATGTGTATTTTATCATGTTCTTTTTTTTGTAAAATTAGAACATGCTTATCCTATTAAAATGGTCATTTTGTCTTTAAAATGGTCATTTAAATCTTTTTTCGGTATTGCTGAGGTGTGGTACCTGTAAATTTTTTAAAGAAACGGTTAAAATTAGACGGATCTGAAAAGCCAAACTCGTAGGAAATCTCTTTTGAGGATTTATTTTGACAAAGTTGTTTCTTTATTTCTGAAATCAACTTGTAATGGATCATTTGTTGGGCTGATAATCCGCTAAACTGCCTGCAAATTTTATTCAGGAATCCAGAGCTGACATTCAGCATTTTTGTATAGGCCTCAACACTTTGGTCATTCACAAATTTCTTTTCCAGCAAGGATCGAAACCTATAAAAATCTGGATGGACAAAGGTGTCTCTTTGAACATTGTAGGCACCTGCATAATATCGATTGAGAAGTACGAGCAATTGATATAAAAGGGATCTGATCAAATGATTACTATCATTCTGAAGCTGCCTAAACTCTTCTTCTATTGCATATAAAAGCTCCAGACATTTTACAAATGGCACCTCGGATAGCTGCATGTCGTTTGGACGTGAATATTGATGGAAATATTGAAACCGATATAGGAATAGTTCGTCCGAAAAGAAAAGATGGAGAAAGTCTTTTTCAAAGAACAATACATAGCCCCTTACATCTTGCTCAATTTCCCAACAACGCACCTGTCCTGGACTTGTGAAAATGATCGTTCCTGGGCTTATTAAGGTCTTATTTTCATCTAATGTAAAAATGCCAGCTCCCTCTTCAATGAAAATAACTTCGTAAAAACTAAGTTGATGTAACGTACTATCTAATACATAATGATTCAATGTTTCGATACGTCCAATATCCAACAACAGTTCCGAACCATATTTATATGGGAGAAAATGATAAGTTTTAATTTTAGGGACTACAGCCATTTCTTTTTACAATTTCTTCTCGCCCTAAAGTTAAGGCAGACGACGTAGAAAACCTAGACAGCTGGGAAATCTGCAGACAAGCACTGGGGTAATTTAAAAGAAGCATGTGCTGATTGGCTCAAATACGGAGAACTCTAGCTTTTTAAGGATGAATCTCCAAAACAGTTCAAAAATTGAAATTCACAAGCATTTGCAAATCAAAAAGTGAATAAACTGACCAGATTGGTTTGAACTGAGCGATTCTAAAAAACAAACATAGCTAACAATCAACATGTTAGCTATGTTTCAGTGTACTCATGGAAAACCTTCTGTCACACAGTTTCTTGAAGGATTTGGAGAAATTAGCCAACATTGCAGGTGGTCCGGTTGCAGACCCCATTAGTAGAGACTTTAAGAAAAAGTACCAGCGAAGATTTACCCAAAAAGAAAGCCCAGAGCTCCCATTATCAAAGATTTACGAGATGTACGGCTGTGGTTACCTGAACAAGAAGAAGCCAGAGAWATAATTTGCACAGCTACATGTGTATGTTTTGGTGTGTATGTTTTCACCAAAATATACACACTGTATTACATGGGTTGATCAAAAGTAAATCGAAGAAGGCTATCGGCGTATTAAGCAGCAGGGGCAGCACCTCACAGTTAAGACTAATTCAACTCTTTTATGAAGACTGATATCTTCGATTTATGGTTCATAAAGCGTTTCCAGGAAACAACAAAATACGAACTAAACAGGATAAAGATAATTCCATAAACGAAACCATTTAGTACCACTTCCTTCTCACCAGGCTGGCCTAACAGTTGTAATGCAATATAAAAAACTAAAACACCTCCGACGAGATACAGGATGTGTAGGTCTAATAACATCGAAGTATAGGGATTTCTTCGTTGATAATTGGTACGCCAAGACAGCAAAATGTAAGCAGATACCTTTTTTAATTCTGGCAATAATTTTCTGTCCAGAGTCTTATGTCCTACAATGGGAAATGACGCGAAGCTAGGAACAAGCTTACCATTCACTTCCTGCACATCAATTGAGAAAGCGCAGCCAATCCCGTGATGGGTGTCGAAAGGATTGTGTATCTCTTCGATGACTAGTGGCTGGGACAACAATACCTGTTTCCTCCTAGACCTGATAAACACCGCAAAATCGCTAAACTTAAGCTGGCCATTAATGGCAACCTGCAGGTAATCATAACAGCGGTAAAGATTTCTAGCTAGGTGCAGGTTGACTTCATTTAGACCAATCATTTTCGAAACCGTATAAGGCGCTCCGAAAACATGCGAATTGGTAGTAACCCTACCTAAGTCACACCTGAAAATCTCTGTTAATTTTTGAAGAATAATCATTACCTCTGTGGCATTAAATAACTTCCGCCTCGCTTTAAGCTGACATGACTTTCCCGAATCTGATAAAAACTCAAGTCCATAATATTTAGAAACAATAATGAACATCACCAGTAGTATATCATAAGTCCATAATGGTGATGGTATGGTCGCTGGTCGTTCCAGCCAGACCTTAATACGGTTTTCCAGGTCGGGCAAATTTTCTTTAAACACTGCACACGATTCCCTGATTAATGGGGCATCAGAAACGGACTTCACAATAAACGTGTGTCCAGTAGCAGTCTCCATAGCAAGAAATTCCGTCAACTTTTTCAGTTCATCTTCAACAGCTTTATCTTTCGCCAGTAAAAACATAGACCTTCTAAGTGCCTCGAGTTCGATGGTAGCAGAAGATATAAGTAACCATTTTGTGAAAGTGATGTCCTCTTTGATACCTAGGTTTTGACGATAAGTCACTACAAGGTCGTCAACCCGTTTGGAAATGGCAGTGGCCTGCACGGTTGCCAGGTGCCTGTCATAGTGCTCACCGTATCCGATCAGCTGCCAACTGTCAGTAAATGGTGCTGCCTGATGAACCTCCTTGTCAGCAAGCATATCAACTATCCGACGCTGCATTTTCAGCCCATAATTGAGTAAGCTCTCACTGGCGTGGTATTCTCTGGCTGCGATCCGGTTGATTTTGATTTCAATGCTCCAAAGCGTATTCACTAATTTTTTATCTGCCTCTAGTATATTTTGGTTTGCTAGGAAGGCAGTCTGAATTTGAGTCCAGATAGCGACATCTTTCAAAAAGTAATCGACCAGAGCATACCTGTTTGCGGGTGTAAATTGAGTCGCTTTATTAATTATAGACCAAAAAATTAGTCCATGACTATCTTGTAGCAATGACAAGTTTTCTTTCGCTATTTTCCCTGACCTGACAAGTTCCTGCACGGCGCACTTGGATGTATCTAATTCATACAATAACAAACCTAGTATTTCAACCAGCCAGCGGTCCGATTGCAGTTTATAGTCCATGTTTTGTTTACCTACAAATCTGCGTTCGGAACCTATCGTCAAGCTATTGAGGCCAAAAATCATTTTACCGCTTGTATGGATAAATACGGTGTGCAAGGTTGGAACCGGCACCAACACTGTTTCAGAAATTGGCGAGAGAATCTGCATACACTGTTTCACAAGTTCATTTATCTTTTGTAGCAGATCCCAAATTTGATTGGGAGACAAGGTTTGGGTACTTAAAAAATCATTCAGGCTTTGATACTCAGCTGGAACAATTGTGGCCATTAAAAGAAATCCCTCTTGCGTATTGATGGAAGTAAGGGATTGTAAAGTCAAGGAATGGGCCATCAGCGCATTCATAGCTTTAAGATAATCAGACACACTTTTACCTACCTTCATCAATTCATTATCATTGAGCTGTTCATGAAACAATGCCTTCCCGTCAGTATTACTCCCAAAATGAATGTATCTGTAGAATGGAAAAACAAGTTCTCCCAGAACAACCCCGGGGAGGCAAGGTTCAGTCTCTAACTGATATTTGATCGGATCATGCTCTTCAACGTTCCCAGGATTCGGAAGCGAAGTGTTTGCAGCAAGTAATCTGCCTGAACTGGCAAACAAGAATAATTCCCGGTAAAGTAACGTTTGATTTTCCCCAGAAAGAAACGTCAGCATTTGCTGTATTTTTACAGGGGCGTCCTGATCAGCGAAAATAAATTCGACAGTCTTTTCTGCAATGTAGTAACTGGATTTCTTTTTATCCTCGTCATTGAGTATTTCAAACAATTGTACTCCAGCAGCATTCTGGAACAAAATCGCCTTAAGTACAACTCTTGGCAAACATAAAATTGCAAAAGGAAGGATCTGAATTGCTTTAATTAGCTCCTGAAATATTCCACCGGAAGAAAAACGGAGCAAAGATCCCATCAACTCTATCTCAAACAAAGTTTCTGGCAGCGCTCTCGCCAAATAGGTCTCATTAACTAATTCCTGTCGGTCAAGCCAGGCTACCACACGCATTCTCAAAAATATCCCGGAACCGACTCCAATAGCCTTAAATTTGTTAATATTTTCTTCGTCTAATCGAAGTTCCTGTATTCTGATTAATGTATTTATCGCCGCAGCCGCAGCAACGGGAGCTGACCCATCAGCAGCCAATTGAATCAAAAGCTGGATAATTTCTTCACTAAGGTTTTGTAACTGAGACACCTCATACAATTTGCCTGCTTCTTGGGCAACAATAATCTTAAAATATTCATCTGTCCTATTGTCAAGCAATCCTTTAAACAACTGCCAGTTTGTTTTTTCAGGCTCGCTACAGGATTTGATCAGGGAGCTTACCGCAATGCAGGTAGCACTGTGTTTTGGTCTGTCTTCTTCCAGCAGGAAAGTAGCAATTTTGAAAACCTTATTTTCCAGTTCCGCATTTCTTAGGTGCTGCGAAAAACGTACATAAAAGCCCAGGGATTTTGTTAATGTACGGATATCCTGGTCTACGTTCCCGGCAACCTTATTCAAAGTCTCAAACAATTCTTCCTGTTCTTCCCTATTAAGGTCGGCTGTTGAAACGTTTGACCTTACAAAATCATACCGGATTTTATCCAAAAAATTATGTAGCTTCTCACTTTTGGTTACCGGATGTGGCCCTTCCTTTTTATCCAGGTTAAGGTTTAACCCGTACTCCTGGTTAAGAGCTTGTTCATATTCGGCAAGTGCGCCCTCAGCCATTTCAACATTTTCAAACAAGATCGCCAGATCGTCAACATATCGAACGAAGTCTATGCTATTTTCAGCAAGCCAGTAATCAAGTTCATTTAAATACAAATTTGCCAATAAAGCAGAAAGTGCTGGTCCTTGCGGTATTCCAACCGTTCTTCGATGACCTTCATACTCATGCTCGACGCGATCAAATGGAGCTTCAATATATTGTTGGATCAAATCTAAAATTACCTGGTCTTCTACGAACTGTCGAAGCAGGTTCATGAGCTTATCATGCCTGATAAATTCGTAAAACTTAGTTATATCCAGGAGCAAGTAATGATTGTGTGGTTCAAATAACGAGAAACTACTCTTTTTAAATTCTCTAATCCCATTCTGGATTTTCCAGTCCTGAAAAATCTGATTGTCCGATTTAGGTGAAATCGCCAGTCTGTTACCAAGTGAACGCTTATGAAACCGGGAATCAATTTTTGGGCCTACCACATTAAGTATTGCCATTTCAACAACCGCTTCACGAGGGCTTACAGAACAAAATGGGCGCAACGAAGTGTTTAATTTATCTTTTGGAATTTCTACCAGCAGAAAGTTGTTGTGTCTCCACTTACCTTCTAGTAGTTGCCGGCGTAGCATCACAAGATTATTCCAAAGATCAGATTCAAACAGGTCAAAGTTCATTTTATCTTGAAATACGTCACGTTCAACGACCTGCTGTTTCGCCTTTTTCCAGGCTAAAGATAAGTTTCTGAGCGATGCAACCTCCTGAATCGTGCCCTGAGTGACTTGATCTGTTTTTAAATCGATAGATGCAGTGTTAAGATCTGAAAACCAAACAGGTGAGGGATATTTGCCCGACAGTGCAGCCTCTTCCAGGGTTGAATTACACCATCCTTTACAAATACCATACTCTGTACTCTGCAGTTTTTTACAAGAGATTGAACAGGGATCAATCGTCGCGAGCTGCATGCTAGACTTCTCTAAGTCATAATTTTCGCAGGACGACAAAATTCCATGCAGGACTGGTTCACCATCCTGAAAGTTTTTCAAAAGTGCGGCCAATGCAAAGCGTTCATGGTGTTTCAAGTTCCTTTCATTCTTCGCCTTTACTGCAAGGCTATTAATTGCAGGGCAGCGTGAAATCAACTCCCCCACCTCACCGAGATTTTGCGGAATAACACCTTCATGTTTGAGTTTTTGACCTCTTTTTATAGCCTGTATCTCTTTTTCGCCTATGATAGCACCCAATCTAGCATTGGCTTCTTCAATCGCGCTTTCCGGTACAAACTCAACTAAGTCCAGGTGATCCAAAACCTGACTTAGAGTGATTCTTTCCAGCGATCCAGGGTGCAGAAAAACACTTCGGGAATTATTATATTTTCGATGCACACCCAATGGTAATCTGACCAGGGACTTACTAAAACCTTTTCTTCCATGAGATCCCTTAGGTGGAAAAATTTCAAGATCAGGATATCCGGCACCTTGCCGAATTTCATTTAAAAACCCCACCACTTTAAGCCCCGGCATAGGTTGCTCTAGAAACATCCAAATGTGATATCCCCTACCACCGGTATCTTCTATCAGTAAGCAATTCTCTGATAAATTATAAGAGGTAGTTATATAATCCATCAAGCTGCGCACCACCGGAAGAAATTTATCTCTTTTCACCTCTTCCCGAAGATTTGCACTGTCAGGAATATCCATTTTAGGAATATCTATATCCAGACAAAACGTAGAACAATAAGAGTTTTGATCCAAAAGATATATCGCATTACTTACACTTCCACTTAGATGATTGGCCAGATCATTTAAATTTAAGGGGCCGGAATGCGAATCTACGTAGGCATTTTGCGTCTGCCTCATTACCCGTCTGTTATCGCCTTTGAATAACGTTAATAATTTATCACTTATAGTTGAAAGCATGAGTCTGTTTGGTTGCTATAAAATTAAACTATTTTATGTTATGTATGCAAATACCATATTTTGAATGACTTTCGTTAATTTCGTGTTATGTACAGAAGCATTGAATACTTCATTAAGGATTTGGAGGCTGAATCGATGGAACGGCTAACAGTGATGCGCGGAAATGAAATGCTGGTCCCAGCATAATGTTATAATCTGACCCGTGGCTCTCAAGAAAAAACAACATTTCGTGTCCCAGTTCCTGATCAAGAAATTTGCCATCGACCAGGAGCGCAAATTTGTACACCTGTACAACAGGAAAACCGATACGGTCGTCAACCATGCGCTGATCAAAACTCAGGCGCAGGAAAATTACTATTACGGAAATGATCTCACCTTTGAAGAATTCTTGAGTGTTACGGAGGAAAGGGCAGCACCGGTAATCGCAGAAATCTTGGAAAGCGGTTTGATCCCAAAGATCGGCGATAAACGATACAGCTACCTGTTACATTTTGTCATGCTATACCACTCCAGGACAAAAGCGCAGGTAGACCATACTGAAGAAAACCTGAATGCTACGCTCAAAGCCTTATCGAAATACGATTCGAGTTTGCAGCAGCTCAACTTGGATGAACTCAGGCTCAAGCATCCTGAACCGGCAGCTTTTAACTTGGCTTGCTTTATGGATGATTGGGTAGTGACTGCAGATCTCCACGCCTTTCTGTTGACCAATCATACCGGGAAAGATTTCTTCCTATCAGATAATCCCCTGATCACATTTAACCCGTTCATGCAAAAGCGAAAATACTACTGGGCCGCCAACAGCCATTTGAGCAAGGGCCTAATCCTGCTATTCCCGCTTTCTCCTGATCATTACCTGATGCTGATCGATCCTTATAGCTACGATGTCAAATGCACTGCTGAAAACCGGATTCATGTGGACAAAGCTTCAGACCTTTACAACATCAACTTATTGCAATCGGTTTCTGCCGATAAAAACCTGTACTACCGGATCGCCCAGGAAGAAGCCTATATAAAAAGCCTGGCCATGGAAGGTTTAAGGAACAAAAAATCCAAACTCATCAGTGAACTCGTCCCATGTCCGGGAAAACCTGAAGCCAAATGCCTTTTCAGTTATCATCTGGCACACACCTTAAACCTTTCTTTTTCTTTTATCCGCGAAAGCGAGGAAGCAAAAGCTTATGATGTCACTAAGCAGCGGGATCACCCAAGGAACCAGGAAATCGTAGACTGGATGAAACAGGTAAGACTAAAAAGAAAACAGGATGTGGCAGATAGCTAACCTACCGCTTCATCACTACTACCTGGTATAGGTTATTCAAATTTAGATTCACTCCGTTCAAAGGTTTATACGTTTTCACCTCATAGCCGGAAAAACGGTACCGGTAGCCAATTTCGCTGGTACCTGTATCAAATTTCACAGGCTTTGCCTGCTTTTTCAGCTCCGACAGCACACGCTCCCAGCTTGTTTTGTCTGCGGTGGCAAAGGTAATATTGGAATAACTGCCAAGCTGGTTCACGTGCAGCCAGTGCTTTGGTTTTTTCGGCGTGAGCATCGTGTTGGAAATGTATATGCCGTTGAACTTTCTGTGGTAGCCCATTGCGCTTAATTTAGTTTCAATGAGAGATGTTTGGTCGATGTTAGCCAAGAACTGCTGAAGGTCTTTAAAGCCCATTGGTTTTTCTGATTGTGCCAGTGTATTCGTTGAGATTACAAACAAGAGGAGTACTACGTTAAGAAACAGTTTTGTCATTCTATTCATCATTAGATATGTTTTTTGTAATGGTTTTTATTCAGCCACGCAATAAGCCCAGTAATGAGGCGACAGAAAATGATTCATTCTTTTTTTTCAAGTTGCATTTGAATTTCCAAGATTGCAAGTTTGCTAGCAAAGTATCAGTGAGCAACGCATCCTTACCTGGAATATTAAAATAGAATTCATTGAGCTTAAACTGGTCGAATATGGATTTTAAATAATCCACTAAAAGAGAAATCATTTCCCTTGCGTCCTTATCTTTAATACTCCAGGGCAACGAAACCCGACTATTCACATCTATCCCTCTTTTCATCCTATCAAGTCCCACGTAAATGGATTTTTGCTTTTTAAGTTCAAGGCTCCCACTTTTTATGAACTCAATAAAATCAGGTGCGTAGTCACGCTCCAAGCCCCAGCCGAAAAAAGCACTTTGCTTCTTAGGATGCAAATACAATAGGGACAGCCATTTTTGCTCGAAGGTTTTATCTGGAAAACCAGTATTTGTAATCGATGCATAGTAATAATGTTCAACCCAGTAAGACTTACTAAACTCTTCCAGCGCAAGTACAGAGAGTTGAAATGCCGATGGGTATGAGCCGTTGTTATACAGCAATGAAGCATCCAACAATAACCGGGCACCATTCTTAAATGACTCAATCGAAATTTTTTTGAACTTATACTTGGAGAGTTTATCGCGCATACATGGCAATTTAATCTAATTTCATTATAAAATTCTTCCAATCGGAGCTAAATCCGTTTTTTAAATCCCTAAAACTATAGAGAAATAAACACTTTATCACTTTTAAGATCAGCAACTGCATAAACCGGAAGCGGCGTATCCTTAATGTACCGGGTGGGAAGGATATGTTTGGTCAGCACGAAGGACTTTATCCTGTAATCGTCAGAAAGCCCCAGCTTTTGTCTCACCACTGTACTGTTTTCTTTTAGCCACAAGTCTCTTTGGACATGTTTCTCTATCATCCCCGGCTTGCCCTTCAGCCCGATATAATTACTGATCTCAGTGTAGATATCGTAAGCAATCTTCGCCTGAGAAGTATTTTTGCATTCAATCGCGTAAAGCACCTGGTTTTTATGGTCTAGGCAAAGGATGTCCACATCTCCTTTATCCACCTGGGCAGGAAAGAAACCCCTGGGCTTGATTTTTACCTCAAAGCCCACCACCTCAAAATCCGTGTGTTCTACCAGCCATTTGCACACGAAATTCCTGAAGTTCGTTCCTTTGATGTGGTTGCGCTCTGCCAAAAGGTTATTGATCTTCAAATGATTTACGGCAACTTTCAGCGTTCCGTCCATAAAACGGGATAAAATATTTTCAGCCGCAGTCATCAGGTGTCTGGCACTGATCAGGTAATATGTCTTACCCAGTCTTTCGATTTTCAGGAGCGGCCGGAGCATGTACGATATCCGCCGGTTATACCGCCATGGATAGGTTTCATGGATGTCCTTAGGATCGATATTCATTACGCCAGCCCTATTCACAAAAGTAAGCAACTGTAAAAAAGCCAGGGTTTCAGCCTCCGGCTGGGCTGTCCGGTCCGCAAATAATTTTAACAAGTCTTCTTCAGTGATCATCAGAACAGATTTTTCTAGGGCATATAGCTCCAAGCACAGAAACTTAGCTGAACCCAGCATATCCCATAAAGTGATCCCCCACTCTTCCATGAAAATATCATCGACCCGGTCATAATAAGGGTCATCACCGCGCTTCGCTTTCGGCTTTCTGGGTTCCTCATTAAAGTAACGGCCAAAGGAAGACTTATTTTCCTCATATTCTTCCCGGTGAATGTCCTGCTGAAAACTCGTCATGGAGGCATCATTGAAAGTACGGTCAATACCAATCCTTCCTGAAGCAAGCATCCCCATGTTGGGGTCAGCGATTCCAAAACGGATCATATCAGACAATGCGCCGTAATTGATCAGCTCGGACATATGCGCCAGCATCAAATCTGCATCTGCATCATTGACCGGCTCCATTCCAGTGGACTTCTCGCAGGCCACAAACTCAATCAGCGTCCTCATCGAAAGATTTGCCGTGACCATATCCGCTTCCTTTTTACTGAACTCGACAAATACATCGTAATAATGTCCAAAACAGGCCTCCAGTGCCGGGTAAGACAGTTTTCCCATTGCCCTGGACTGGATCATGCTTTCATGCCGCTGCATGAGCAAGACCAGCAAGTCGGCGGTCGGAAAACGCGAAATCAACTCAATCAGCCGGTCAAAATGAACCTTCACCAAATCGTTGAGCAAGGTTGTTTTTTCTTTAGCTGTAGCAATCTTCTCCGGAATAGATATATTATATTTCAACCAAGTTACCTGTTTACTCAGCACATAGGAAATATCCGCCAGAGGTATAGACCGCGGCTTTTCTATGTCTATATTGGAAAATACCGGGTGCTGGGTAGAGTCACTGATCAGGATCATCTTTTGCATCCCTTGAGGCATACACATGCTCAACAGTTCATCGAGTTCCACAGCCGTTATTTTTCGTCCCGCACCTGTCAATTCTATAAAGTCTCCAATCGCATCAATCAGACCTGTCATTAAGAATTTCTCTCCCCCATTGCCGGCATTGGTCAGGTGGCTGACCAGCTGTACTGGTACGCTCAGTTCTATACCTCGGCTTTCAGGAACCAGTTTGCTGGTAAACTTAAATTCCTCTGTACTGCCTTCCAGATCCCAGGTTTGCTGATCTTTAAAATCCTTATCCATCATCAATGTAATCACCAGGGGTTCCGTTCCTAACTGATCAAGATAGGTTTGAAGATAAGAATGGCAGTGGTTCAGCCAGTAAAGGACTCCATTCATATAGACACTTGCTGTAAAATCCCTCAGTGTGTCACTCTGCACCCATATCGGGCAACTGTACCGCAGCAGGCAGTGTCGGAAATAACCTTTTTTGACTTCATCTGAGAGGTATACAGGCATGTGTTCTTCCTGTTTATGGCAGCTAACTTGTATTGTGCCCCTTTCGGCTGGAAAAGGGATACCAATGCGGTCTTCTTTAAGTTTGGCAGCCCGGTTGACATTTCCCTCAATCTCAAATTCGAAAAATAAGCCATTCATTGGGGCGCGGTCAGATTCAAAATTCCACTCATGGTTGTCTTTATACCATTTGAAACGGGATAAATGGGAGTTACTGGGCATAAATTGAACCTGGTGTTTGGTGTCTTCGATGTGCCGGGCATATTTCCAAAGGGTCAGGGTATCGAATTCCCAGTGTACTCGCAGTACATTCAGTTCTTTCATGGTCAGTACCAACTGATAATTCATGCCACGGAATTTGCCCGTATCAATCCTTCCTGCTTCAAATATATCTGCTTTGTTGTATAAAACCAGCAGCAATAGTTTGCTCCTGCTGTACTGCGCTTTGAGCTCGGCGCACCGATCTGATGCCTGCCGGGTAATGAGCATGCTTAGTGCGTCGATATCAGTTTGGTACTTTCTTTTTCCAGAAGGAATAGGGGTAACATGGAATACATAGACCAGTTTATCCGAATCACACTGGTAAAGGCCTTCGCTGAATATAGCCCGGCCCGAATGCTGTGGCTCATGGAATGTATACTTGATCCGCTCCCACCCCATACTTCTGAACCGGGTGTCAGCTTCAGTCATGGAGTGTTCGGCCTGAATACCACTGAAATCCAATAATTGACCTCCGCTTTTTAATTTCTCCAGAATGAAATCGTTCAGGGCACCTAATTGTGCACTTGGCATCGCTAGAATGTAAGTTTCTTCCAGCAGCACAAATGGCTTCTGCAACAGCGGATTATCATCCAAGTTCTTGATTCCGATCCGTTTTCCTTTAAAAGGGTAAACAAAGGCATCGATCACCTGCTCCGGCACTATCAGATGTTCACAAATCCGGCTGAGTTCTTGCTGGCTGAAGGCCACCAGTTTCTGCTGATCCTTCATCTCCTTAGCATCAGGCAAGTACAGTTCATCGGGTAGGTCTGGTATCGCCATGCGCCGGGAGTGCCCCAACTTGAATGCAATTTCCTGATGGATGTATAACATAAACAATATCCCCTCATAAATCTCTTTCCTCAGGGACAGACGCAAGCTCTGCATTGCCGCCATTGCATTGACCTGGCTTTGCAGGATCTCCTGGGCCTCTATAAAAATTCCGGGATAGACGGTATTGTTCCCATTGACAAACAGGATGTTTTCGGTGAAAAAGTCTTCCACCGGATCTTCATGCACGTGCCGTGGGCAAAATTTTAATATATCTGCCTTTAATGTATGGTAATCCAGTTTTTCGGATTTATTGTATTGGTTGAGTGCAGAGATCACCAATGATTCCAGCCTGATGTTTTTACCGTGGTTTTCAGGTTGCAGTTGCATGACTGAAAAGATTTGCAGCAATTCTGCTGTATTGTACTTCCGGGTAAAGTTCTCATAATTTGGCAGTTCAGGGCTGTAAGCATGGGATGGTAAAATGCTTTCTTCCGCCTGTTCTTTGTGGATACAGCATTTTTTGTATTTCTTGCCGCTACCGCAATAACAAGGGTCGTTTCTATTTAGTTTTGTCATGGAGTGAGCAAGCTAAGGATTTGATTGAGCCTGTTTAACCAGCATTTTTTTTGCATTTTTATAAAAGGTAGAGATCCGTCCTCCAGGCTCGATATGGATGGTATAAAAATCTCCTTCAAAGTAAACACTCTCCCGTCCGTACCTGCTGTACTCAACCCCAGGATTTTTCTCGAAGAATTCCTGCACTTCCTCGTCAATACTAAGGATCATTTCTGTCATCACCAGAAGGACGTCAGACTCCTCCCATTGAGAATCATCTTTATGCTGAAAATGGCCATTGAACTTCAACTCTTTGACATGGCGCATGTAGATGTGCAGGTAACCTTCAAGATCCAGGTATACAGGAATTTTTCCCATTGCATTTAAGCGCCTTTCCTTGAATTTCTCGACTTTATACATCAGCTTGGCCAGCTGGTTAATATCATGCCTACCCAATCTAACGAAGCTGCTGCCCGCTTCCTTCAGGTATTGGTCCAGAACATTCTTTTTGGCATTGATGCGATCCTGAATGAGCTGGGCAGCGTCAAGGTTTTCTTCGTCAGTGAGCTCCTCGCTACGAACAATTTTGATCTGTAAGAAATGAAAACGTATTTCCGGCCTGAAGCTATCTCTGACACCCTTCATCTCTAAAAGCTCTTCCTCAGTGAGTTCATTGGGTTCAAAATAGTATTTCTGGGCTAAATAAGATTCACGTTCTTTAGGAGTCAAGCCTATGCCCTCCCTAACCATTTTTGCATTAAAACCATACATCCACTCTAAATCACCACCATTGGCCTTCGGTTTGGCATCAATCTCTATTTTCTTTATGGTGCGGGTATCCTGTGAATGATATGTATTGACTGGATCTGCTACAAAATAACTGATGTCTAAAATATCATCCGAGCAAATTCCGGTTTTTAACAACTCTTGTTCAACCTTCTTGTCAAAAGTCAGCAGGTCTTTTGCCTTCAAATATCCGTTTCGGCTAAAGGGTTTGGTTTTCACTGCCTCATCCATTTCTTGCCGCTCATATTGGTTATATACAAAAACAACGGATAAACTCAGCCCATAATTTTGGTAGGCCTCACTGCCAGGAATAAATGTAAGGTGTGCGGTTTTATCCTTTTTGCCCACCAACTCATAAATCTCTTCTGAAGTATATTTTTCCATAAGCAAGATTAAATGAAGTTGATATCATAAATCCATTTTCCCTGATCTGAAAAATGATAGCATTTGGTAAAATTAAAAGCATTCCAGACTTCATCAAACAAAGGCTGCAATAGCTCAGGAACGTTTTGATCAAAATCACTGATCCGGAGCACAGGGAACTCCAGAACATCCCTATCCAAGTTATTTTGCTCATTAAGTCCGTATAAAACCTTTTCTGAATAAAGGTGATACCCCCTTACACCGGAAAGCACTAGCCTTATAT
>NZ_JBFTIZ010000027.1:58560-64346 GCF_056395165.1 Pedobacter sp. 10L46_2 | reverse complement strand
GGAGAATACATATTTGAAGATTATATAAAGAACAGACGGAAAACAGTCAGATAAGTTCTAAGCGCTCAATTCGAAAAGATAAGACATGGATTACAACAACATAAAAACACTTGGCCAACTAAAGGCCTCAAGCTATAAATCATTATCTGTAAAAGACGAGCTTCGTAAGAATCTGATTGTTCAGCTTAAAAATAAGGATGCTGGATTTGAAGGCATTTTAGGATATGATGAAACCGTGATTCCGGAATTGCAAACGGCTATTCTTTCGCGCCATAATATTTTATTGTTGGGTTTACGCGGTCAGGCAAAAACACGTATTGCCAGGCTGATGGTAAATCTTTTAGATGAGTATATTCCATACGTAAGCGGAAGTGAGATTTTTGATGACCCTTTGAACCCTATTTCATGGTACGCAAAGCATGAAATATTAATTCATGGCGACAATACCCCTGTTAGCTGGCAGCACCGTAGCGAAAGATATACTGAAAAACTGGCTACTCCCGATGTAACCGTAGCCGATTTGATTGGAGATGTTGATCCAATTAAAGCTGCTACCTTAAAATTAACGTACAACGACGAACGGGTAATTCATTTTGGTTTAATACCCAGAGCTCATAGAAGCATCTTTGTAATTAATGAGCTGCCCGATTTGCAAGCGCGCATACAGGTGGCATTATTTAATATGCTACAGGAAAAAGATATTCAGATAAGAGGTTTCAAGTTACGCTTGCCATTAGATGTACAATTTGTTTTTACTGCAAACCCGGAAGATTATACCAATAGAGGCTCTATTGTGACGCCGCTGAAAGACCGCATAGAAAGCCAAATCCTAACCCACTATCCTAAAACCATTGACATTTCCAGAAAGATAACCTTCCAGGAAGCAAAAATAACAGAAGAGCAAAAAGCGAACATCGAAGTAGATGGCCTGGTTAAAGATCTGATAGAACAAGTTGCATTTGAGGCCAGAAAAAGTGAGTTTATTGATCAAAAGTCGGGGGTTTCAGCAAGGTTAACCATTACCGCTTATGAGAACCTCATTAGTACTGCAGAACGAAGAATGTTGATTAATGGAGAGAAAAGCACATCCATAAGACTTTCTGACCTGGTAGGCATTATTCCAGCAGTAACCGGAAAAATTGAACTGGTTTACGAAGGTGAATTGGAAGGACCTGCAAAGGTTGCGAATACACTCATCGGCAAAGCAATTAAAAGTTTATTTGCTCGCTATTTCCCTGATCCGGAAAGAGCCAAAAAAAGTAAAACCGCTAACCCATACACTAACATAACCGAATGGTTCACAGATGGAAATACACTAGATATAGCCGACTCCCTTACACAGGCAAAGTACGAAAAGCAGCTTAGGGAGGTTAACGGCCTATATGATCTGGTTAAAAAATTCCATCCTAAACTAAGCGAAAACCAAACCTTATTGTTAATGGAATTTGTACTGCATGGTTTGGCGGAATATTCACAGTTAAACAAAAAATATCTTGAAGGGGGATTCGGATTCTCAGATATGTTTGAAAGCTTATTTAACACCGAACTTGGTGATGACGACGACGATGACATTAATTTCAGGTAATCTTATTAATAAAAATACTTAAATGGGACGACTACCCGCACTTATAATTTTATCTGTTTTACTTCTGGCTTTCGATTACTACTGTTATCGGGCAATATTATCCGTATTTAAAAAATGGAAGCCAACTACAAAAAAACTGTTTTCAATAATTTGGTGGACGTACACCGGTATTCTTGTAATAGGCGTGTTTGCAGCGATTTATGTTCCTTCTTACTTACCTTTATATTTAAGCCTTCGATCAGTTATTCTTGTGGCATTCTTTTTAACCTTGGTTTGTAAAATAGTAATGCTGCCGTTTTTATTGATTGATGACATAAGGAGATTAATTGTTAAAATAAACAGGTTCTTCAAAAGAAAAAACACAGCAGTTTTGACTGAGAAAGAGCCCCAAACTATGGTTGGAGAACCTATAAGCAGATCGTCGTTTATTATAAAAGCTGGATTAATCACAGCTGCTATTCCCTTGACCTCTCTTACCTGGGGCATTTCCTCTGGCGCCTACGACTATAAGATAAAAAGGAGGACTTTAGTGCTCCCGAACCTCCCAAAGGCTTTTGAAGGAATCAGATTTGGTCAGATCTCGGATATCCACTCTGGAAGTTTTTATAATAAGAAGGCGGTACAGGGCGGTGTAGAAATGCTCCTGGCAGAAAAACCTGACTTTATCTTTTTCACAGGAGATCTTGTTAATGATATGGCCACTGAGATGCGCGACTATCAGGATCTGTTCAGTAAAGTTAAAGCACCCCTTGGAGTGTATTCCGTACTCGGAAATCATGACTATGGCGATTATCATTTTGGTGGCGCACCATCAGCTGCTAAAGCTAAGAACCTGCAGGATGTAATTAAAACCCATAAAGTAATGGGTTGGGATTTACTGATGAATGAGCATCGCCGGTTAAAGATAGATGGCGAGGAGATTGGAATATTAGGGATTGAAAATTGGGGAATGGGCCGTTTTCCAAAGTATGGCCGGATGGACCTGGCAACTAAAGACACAGATGATCTACCTGTAAAGCTACTACTATCTCACGATCCTTCTCATTGGAGGCAAGAGGTTTTGAAAAAATATCAACAAATAGATGCTATGTTTAGTGGCCATACTCATGGCATGCAGTTTGGCGTAAGAACTGAACATTATCAGTGGAGCCCTATACAATACATATACAAAGAATGGGCTGGTCTTTACAAAGAACAAAATCAACAACTTTATGTAAATGTTGGTTATGGCTTTCTAGGTTATCCAGGAAGGGTTGGAATTTTACCGGAAATAACGATATTTGAATTGAAGCGGGCCTAATTAAATTAACCGCCTCTCTGCAAATGATTAAAAGAATACTTCTTTCTATTCTTGATTTCCTGCTATTCAGCAACCTGTTTATAGGTATTTGTGCGGTTGCCCAGGGCTTGGTAACCTATCATCTTTTACATGTTCCTGCAGATAAATATATACTTGCATTCTTATTCTTTGCTACAGTAGGTCTTTACAACTTTAGTATGTTATTGGCCAAGCCTAAAGACCCAGGAAATTCACCATACATTAGAGTTAGATGGATATTTTCACATCATCGCCTAATCATTTCAATTACACTGATTTGTATTTTGTGTTTAATTCCACTCGGCTTATGGTATTTAAGCTTGGAATCTAAACTGCTGATGGTATTTACCGGATTAATGGCTGTTGGCTACAATGTACCTTTCCTAACACTAAATAAGCAGCAAATCGGTTTAAGAAATATCCCGGGAATTAAGCTATTTCTGATCGCTCTTGTTTGGTCTATAAGCAGTGTATTGCTACCAATAGTTGAACTTGAACGCAGCTATCAGATCAATATCTCCTCGGCCGAAACCCTCTTACTTGTAGCCAAACGCTTTTTATTTATTGCGGCCATTACTGTTCCCTTTGACATCAGAGATTTGTTTCAAGATAAGCTGTATGCACTTAAAACAATCCCTGTAATGCTTGGAGAAAAAAAAGCTTACGTCTTCTGCCAATTTTTACTCGGCCTCTATGTCTTGCTGTTAATTCTATTCAGACAGGCAACAGTAGGAGACATCGTTGCCCTTACCCTAACCATAATCTTAACGGGCTGGCTGATCTTTAAATCCAATATCAAAAAGAATGAATACTACTATTTCTTCTATCTTGATGGAACCATGGTTCTACAATACCTCGCATTACTACTCGTTACCTGGATTACGCAGTTATAAAAATAAGTTACGCTGGGTTAAAGCGATATCCAACACCTCTTACCGTTTGCAGTAATTGCGGATTATCAGGATTAAGCTCTATTTTTTTACGTAAGCGTACAATGTGCATATCAAGAGTTCTGGTATTCACATCAGAATTGTACCCCCAAACAACCAACATAAGTTCATCTCGGTTAATTACCTTATTCGGATTCCTTAAAAAGTAAAGTAAAATCCTGTTTTCAAGAATTGTAAGCTCTATCTTTTTCCCGTTTCTGAATAGTGTATGGATATTAGGGTGATGTTCCATATTTCCGAAACGATGGATCTCTGAACGGTCATTATTAAGCAGATATTTAACCTTACTATCCAACATTGCAACCAGAACATCCATATTAAATGGTTTAGTTACATAATCTGAAACTCCAAAATTATAAGCATCTATCTTATCCACATCCTGAGCTTTAGCTGTCATCATGATGATCAAATTCTCGAACCCCTGTTTTCGTACTTCTTCACAAACTTCGGCACCCTGTTTACCAGGTAACATCCAATCTAAAAGAACAATATCAGGCTGCTCATCTATTATCATTTTTTCGGCAGTTAAACCATCACCAACCTCCAAAACATCATAGCCTTCGGCTTTTAAACGATGTACAACCAGAAAGCGTAAATTCTCGTCATCTTCAACTATCAGTATTTTAATTCCCTTAGACATAATTTTTTATTTATTTGAATATAAATGCAAACGTATAATGGTACTAGTCATTATATGGCAGTACAATTTTAAACTCTGTTCCTTTATCAACTTTACTTTTTACCGTAATCTCGCCACTCATAAAGTTAACGAGTTCCTTACAGAAAGCCAAACCCAGACCAACGCTCCCATTCTGGTTGTACTGGTTTTGTATGCGAAAAAATTTCTTAAATATATTATTAATTTCTGACGAAGGAATTCCTATTCCCTGATCCGCAAACCGGAATACTACTCTTCCCTTAATAAGTCTGGCAGAAATGTGAAGCCGTTTCCGCTCTTGTGGCGAATACTTATAGGCGTTTTCTGCCAGGTTATCAAAAAGACTTCCCAGTAATACCGGATCGGTAACAAATGTTTTGAATCCGCTTACATCAAAAGTAAAATCAAAATCGGGGTGTTTAAGTCTATGTGATTCAACCGTACTTTCAATAAAATCATTAATATTAATTTTCTCGGAGTTTAGCTGTATTGCCTTATTCTCAATCTGAGTAAAGGCAAGTAATTTGTTCATTAAACCATTCAGCTTATCAGCCTCTTCATCAAGAATTTTTCCATAAAGTTTTAATTCTCTTTCGGTTAAACTAGATGCACTTTTAATGTTGTTTCCTGCAATCTTAATTACACTTACCGGAGTTTTAAACTCATGAGTAAGGTTATTCATAAAATCGTACTGCAGTTTAAACATCTTCTGATTAATATTTAAGTTTCTATAGATAAGGAATGCCACCAATACCAAAATACTGTAAAACAACAATACACCTAAAGCAATCGGAAGGAAATAACTGAGGATTTCCTTATCAATAAAGGATTTAGAAGAGATAAAATAAAGCTTAAAATCTGAAAATGGTCCCGGCAAGGTTATCTCAGTAGTAACATATAATGAAGAGGTTTCAAGCGGATCATATGTTAACGGTTCAATTTTAATATATTGATATAATAGAGGTCTAGAGTTGATGATCTTGATTTTATATGGATCCAATTGAAAAGAAAGCATGTCCTGCTGATAAATCGGCTGTGGATTTAAAGATTTTCTCATCATTGTTTTGTACATCTTAAGATCCTCTATCCTCGGTATATTCAAATAGGTAATCTTGTTAGACCGTACATTACTAAAGTTACTAAACAGTTCATCCTGGCTAGGTACGCGAGTGGTATCCAAACTCTCAATATACGATACCAGCTTCAATGCTAAGGCATTAAAATCGTCCCCTGCAATGAAATTACGGGTATTATCACTTGAGAATAGCTTAACCG